>NZ_JBHYVA010000707.1:0-4353 GCF_042750055.1 Streptomyces sp. NPDC059456 | reverse complement strand
GCCGGAAGGTGGGGCCGGGGTGGCGCGGGGGCTGTTGCGGGAGGCCGAGGAGGCCCTGCGGGACCCCTCGCCCGACGCCGCGGTCCGCGTGGAGGCGCTGGCCGTCGCCGCGGACGCCGCGGCCCGGTTCGACGCGGAGCTCGCCGCCCGGCTGCTCGCCGACGCCGAGGTCCTCGCGTGGACCGGCGGTGGGGGCGACGGCGGGCGGGTGGCCCGGCTGCTGACCGCGCTGGCCCGCGGCACCGCACCGCACGCCCCGGCGCGGGCCCGGCGGCTGCTGACCGACGCCCAGCAGGCGCTGTTCACGGTGTTCGGCTCCGACCGGGAGGCTCCGCTGCGCGCGCTGACGGAGGAGCTGATCACCGTGGCTCCCGAGCAGGCCTCCCAGATCGCCGGGTTCCACCTCGGCGGGCGCCCGGCGCCCGGCGGGCTCCGGGCCCGGATCGAGGCGGCCCTCGCCGCGGCCCGGCCCGCCGAGGCCGAGCGCCGGCTGGCCGGGATACCGGACCCGGGCCTGCGCGCGACGGCCACGTACGACATGGTGCTGGCCGTCGCCCCGCGGGACCTGGAGAACGCCCTGCGCCTGAGCGAGCGGATCGGTTCCGCCGGGGCCCGGCTGCTGGCGCTGTGCCAGGTGGCCGGGGACCGGGCCGCGGCCGGGGATCCCGCGGGCGGGGCCCGGGCCCTGGAGCAGGCCGAGGCCGGGCTGCCCGAGGTACTGGAGGAGCGGGCCGCCTGGCTGCGCGAGGAGGCGGCTCACCACGAGGCCCGCGGCGAACGCGTACCGGCGGAGCGGCTGCGCACGCGGGCCGGCGCCCTCCTGCGCAGCCGTCCGGGGACGGCCGGGGACGAGAAGGCCGACCACGCCCTGGCCGCGCTCGCGGCGGCCCGGGACCGGGTGGCGCGGGCGGCGCGCCCCGCGCTGGATCCGGCACGGGCGCGGGAACGGGCCGAGCGGGCCCGTGCCCTGCCCGAACCGGCGGACCGGGCCCGCGCGCTGGCCCGGATCGCCCGGGACTGCGTGGCCACGGCCGGTACGCCCTGGCTGCCGGAGGTGGCGGCCGGGGCGGGCAGCCCCCCGCCGCGCGCGCTGACGACGCTCGCCGAGCGGACCGCGGCCCTGCGGCCGGCGGACGCGGACGGGCGCCGCTGGCGGCAGAGCGGCCGCCCGGAGGCCCTGCACTGCGCCGGGGACGGCCTGGTGTGGCGCTCGGGCGCCGAAGTGGGCTGCGTACGGGCCGACGTGGGGGCGACCCGCTGGACGGCCCACGCCGACGAGGGCGTGATCGCGCCGCTGCTGCCCGGCGCCGGGCGGCTGCTGGTGTCCTGCGTGGCGGACGCCGCCACGGTGTACGTCGACGTGCGCCGGGACGGCGGGTCCGGGGCCCGGGTGGTGGCGCGGGAGCCGCGCGACGGCCGGGTGCGCTGGTGGCGGGACCTGCCGCGGGCGGGTGAACTGCGCAGCGCCGGGCCGGTGCTGGTGCACGAGGCGCGGGGCGACCTGACCGTGCTGCGGGCGGCCACGGGCGAGGTCGTGTGGCGGCGCTCGCTGTCGGAGGCCACCCGGACCGTGGCGGCGACGGACGACTGCCTGGTGCTGACGGACGGCCGGTGGCTCCGGGCGCTGCACCTGTCGGGCGGCGGGCGGATGTGGTCGCAGCTGCGCGGCTCGGAGGCCTTCGACCGCGAGCCCGGCCTCCGGGCGGTGCACGTGCTGGACGGCGGACTCGTCCGCGCCGTGGACCGCGGTACGGGCCGGGAGCTGTGGCAGTTCGCCGTGGGCGTCCCGGCGGCGCGTCTGCTGGTCGAGCAGGGCACGGTGTACGCGGCGGGGCACCGGCGGGAGCAGGGCGGGGACCTGGTGTACGCGCTCGACGCGCAGACGGGGGCGCTGCGCTGGCAGCGGACCGTGGTCCGGCGCGAGGGGACGGTGTGCGCGCTCGAACTGCTCGGCCTGCGGGCGGGCGGTCTGTACGTGAAGGCCGCGCGCGGGGGCCGGCGCGGGCGGCTGGGCCGGGAGTCGGGCCCGTTCGTCGCCGTTCTGGATCCGGCGACGGGCCGCGGGCGCCGCCGGTGGGAGCAGCCCGCGCTCGCCGACGGGGACGCGCTGGTGGTCGGCGACCACCTGGTGCTGTCCCGCCCGGAACTGGCGGCGTACGCCCTCCCGTGACGGGCCCCGGAACCCCGGGGTCCTCCGGGTGCGGGTGGGCACGGCCGCCCATACCCTCCCAAATGTGAGGGCGCCCAGGAGCAGGACGACGCGACGCACCACCACCGGGATGTCCGTACGGGCCGGACTGGTGCTGGCCGCCGCACTGCTGGGGCTCGGCGGCTGGGGGGTGGCCGCGGCGCCGGCCGTCCGGGCCGAGGACCCCGTCACCTTGTCCTCCCAGGGGCAGATCACCGACCGCGTGGGCGCCCTCGGTGACCGCAAGGCCGCCGTCACCGCCGCGCTGGACAAGCTGTACGCCGACCACCGGATCCAGCTGTTCGTGACGTACGTGCACGATTTCTCCGGGCGTTCCGCGCAGAGCTGGGCGGACGCCACCGCGCAGAAGAACGGCCTCGGCCAGGACGACGTGCTGCTGGCCGTGGCGACCGGGGCGCGCCAGTACGCCTATTCGGCCGACGTGGACTCCGGTTTCACGCAGGCGCAGCTCGCGGACGTGGCCCGGACGGCCATCGAGCCCGCGCTGCGGCAGAACGACTGGGCGGGCGCCGCGATCGGCGCCGCCGACGGGTACGGCGCCGTGCTCTCGGGCAGGCCCGTGCCCGTGCCGGCCGTCACCCCGGGCGTGGCGGACCCCGGCGGGGACTCGGGCGAGGGCGGCGGGGCCGGGGACTACGTGCTCCCGGTGGCCGTCGTCGGTGCGGCCGGCGCCCTCGGGGCGTACGCGTACCGTCGCCGCAGGCGCGGGGGCGGGGGCGGCGCCGGGACGACGGGCTGGGGCGCGCAGCCGGCGACCACGACCGTGCTCCCGCTGCCCGAGCTGGACGCCAAGGCGAAGGCCCTGCTGGTGGAGACCGACGACGCGATCCGCACCAGCACCGAGGAGCTCGGCTTCGCCGCGGCGCAGTTCGGCGACGCGGCGGTCGCCGCCTTCACCGAGGCCGTCGCCTTCGCGCAGAGCGGGCTGACGGCCGCGTTCCGGCTGCGCCAGCAGCTCGACGACGCGTACCCGGAGGACGATCCGACGCGGCGGCGGATGCTCGACGAGATCGTGGCGCGCTGCACCGAGGCGAACCGGCGCCTGGACGCCGAGTCGGCGGACTTCGACCGGCTGCGGGACCTGGAGAAGAACGCCCCGCAGGCACTCGCCACGGTGGAGGGGCACGTCCGCGACCTGACGGGCCGTACGACGACGGCCGAGGCGACCTTGACGGCCCTGGCGGGCCGGTACGCGGATTCGGCGTCCGCGCCGGTGGCCTCCAACGCCGAACAGGCCAGGGACCGGCTGCTCTTCGCGACGGCCGGCCTGGGCGAGGCCCGGGCCGCGGTCGACGGCGGCGACAACGGGAAGGCGGCCGTGCACGTACGGGCCGCCGAAGGTGCGGTGGACCAGGCGGCGACGCTGGTCGACGCGGTGGAGCGGCGGGCGCAGGAGCTGGCGGAGGCCGCCGGGAAACTGCCCGGGGCGCTCACCGAGACGGACACCGACCTGGCCGATGCCCGCGGCCTGCTGACCGGCACCGCGGACGGTACCTCCACGGCGGACCTGCGGGGCCGGATCGGCAGGGCGGAGGCGGTCCTGGCCGACGTACGGCGGGAGCGGGCGGCCGGCCGGTACGACCCGATCGACGCGCTGCGCCGGGTGGAGGAGGCCGATGCGGTGCTCGACGAGGCGCTGGCCGGGGCCCGGGAGCGCGAGAGCGGCCGGCAGCGGGCGGCCGCGCTGCTGGACCAGGCGACGCTGGCGGCGCGCAGTGCGATCGGGGCGGCGGCGGACTACATCACGACCAGCCGGGGCGCGGTCGGCAGCGAGGCCCGCACGCGGCTGGCGGAGGCGCAGCGGCGGCTGGAGCGGTCGGCGTCGCTGGCGGGTACGGACCCGGCGGGCGCGCTGGCGCAGGCGCAGCAGGCGGACGGGCTGGCACGGCAGGCGCAGCAGCTGGCCGAGGAGGACGTACGGGCGTACCGGAACCCGTACGGGGGCGGCGGGCAGCAGCGGCAGGGCGGTGGCATGGGCGGCGCGGTCCTCGGCGGGATCATCCTGGGCGAGATCCTGCGCGGCGGCCGCGGCGGCGGGGGCTTCGGCGGCGGCTCCGGAGGCGGGGGCTTCGGCGGCGGCTCCGGAGGCGGGGGCTTCGGCGGCGGGGGCTTCGGCGGGGGCGGGGGCCCCGGCGCCGGCTCGC
>NZ_JBHYVA010000706.1:0-4354 GCF_042750055.1 Streptomyces sp. NPDC059456 | reverse complement strand
CGGGCGGGGGGGGCGCCGCGGGTGCGGGCCAGGGGGGGCGGCTGCGGATTGTGTCCGGTGGTATGGGGGCCGGGGGGGGGGGCGTGCGGGGGCGGGGCCGGGGGTACGGGCGCCGGCACCGGCCACCCCTGTGCAGGAGGTATCGGCGGCTGCGGGGGCAGGGCCGGATGATGTCCCGGCTGCCCCCACCCCGCGCTGCCGCCCCCTACTCCTTGCTGCATCCGCTGCCACTCCGTCTCGTTCCACCGACTGATGCGAGAACGTTATATGACCACGGGGGCGGGGCCTCCCACCAGCACCGTCAGAGCGTGACTTCGTCCGCCAGTGCGCGCAGCGCCAGCCGGTACGAGCCGATGCCGAAGCCCGCCACGGTCCCGGTCGCCACGGAGGCGATGACCGAGGTGTGCCGGAACTCCTCGCGGGCGTACGGGTTCGAGATGTGCACCTCGATCAGCGGCGCGGTGCGCTGCGCCGCCGCGTCCCGCATGGCGTACGAGTAGTGCGTGAAGGCACCCGGGTTGATCACGACCGGGGTCTTGCCGTCCGCCGCCTCGTGCAGCCAGCGCACGAGCTCGCCCTCGTCGTTGGTCTCGCGGACCTCGACGTCGAAGCCGAGTTCCTCGCCCAGTGTGCGGCAGGTCTCGACGAGCCCGGTGTACGAGGTGGCCCCGTACACGTCGGGCTCGCGCGACCCGAGCCGGCCCAGGTTCGGGCCGTTCAGGACGAGCACCTTGCGGCTCACGCGGACACCTCGCCGTACGCGGCGATCAGGTGGGCGGGGTCGGGGCCCTCCAGGACGGTGGGCTTGCCGAGGCCGTCGAGGACGATGAAGCGCAGCAGGTTGCCGCGGGACTTCTTGTCGACCTGCATGGTCTGGAGCAGCTTGGGCCACTGGTCGCCGCGGTAGGTCAGCGGCAGTCCGACGGCGGCCAGGATCTCCCGGTGCCGGTCGGCCGTCGCGTCGTCGAGGCGGCCCGCGAGCCGGCCGAGCTCGGCGGCGAAGACCATGCCGACGGACACGGCGGCGCCGTGCCGCCACTTGTAGCGCTCGTTCTTCTCGATGGCGTGGGCGAGGGTGTGCCCGTAGTTGAGGACCTCCCGCAGACCCGATTCCTTCAGGTCGCTGGAGACGACGTCCGCCTTGACCTGGATCGAGCGCACGATGAGTTCCGCGGTGTGCGGGCCGTCGGGCGTGCGGGCGGCCGCCGGGTCCGCCTCGATGAGGTCGAGGATCACCGGGTCGGAGATGAAGCCGGCCTTGATGATCTCGGCGAGGCCGCTGACGTAGTCGTTGACCGGCAGCGAGTCCAGCGCCGCGAGGTCGCACAGCACGCCGGCCGGCGGGTGGAAGGAGCCGACGAGGTTCTTGCCCTCGGCGGTGTTGATGCCGGTCTTGCCGCCGACGGCCGCGTCGACCATGGCGAGCACGGTGGTCGGCACGGCGATCCAGCGCACTCCGCGCAGCCAGGTGGCCGCGACGAAGCCCGCGAGGTCGGTGGTGGCACCGCCGCCGACGCCGACGATGACGTCGGTGCGGGTGAAGCCGGACTGGCCGAGGGCCTTCCAGCAGTACGCGGCGACCTCGGCCGTCTTGGCCTCCTCGGCGTTCGGCACCTGGATGGCGACCGCCTCGTAGCCCTGTTCGGCCAGGTCGTCGCGGAGCGCCTCACCGGTCGAGGCCAGCGCCTCGGGGTGGATCACGGCGACCCGCTGCGCCTTCGTGCCGATCAGTGTGCCGAGTTCGCCGAGCAGCTGCCGGCCGACCAGCACGTCGTACGGGTCGTGGCCGGCGCTTCCGCCGACGTTGATCCGCGTCACCTGGTCTGTCATACGTCCTTCAACTCCAGAGCGTCGAGGACCGCCTGGGCGACCTCTTCGGGGGTGCGGTCGTCGGTGGCCACGACGACGCGCGCGACTTCGGTGTACAGGGGGCGGCGGGCCTCCATCAGCTCGCGCCACTGGCGGCGCGGGTTGACGGCGAGCAGCGGGCGGGCTGCGCCCAGGCCGACGCGCCGGACGGCTTCCTCGACGTCCATCGACAGATAGGCGACGGGCAGCCCGGACAGCAGCTCCCGGGTGCCCTCGTCGAGGACGGCGCCGCCGCCGAGGGCGAGGACGCCCGTGTGCTCGGAGAGCGCGGCGGCGACCGCCCGCCGCTCCAGCTCACGGAAGTACGGCTCGCCCTCGTCGACGAAGAGGTCCGAGATCTCTCGGCCCTGCGCGGCGACGATGTCGGCGTCGGTGTCCCGGTAGGGGACGCCGAGCCGTTCGGCGAGCAGCGCCCCCACCGTGGACTTGCCGGAGCCCATGGGCCCGACGAGGACGACCAGTGGTCCGCCCGTCACCGGATCTGCAGGTTGTCGAGGTACGACCGGACGTTGCGGCGGGTCTCGGGGACCGAGTCGCCGCCGAACTTCTCCAGCAGGGCGTCGGCCAGCACGAGCGCGACCATGGCCTCGGCGACGATGCCCGCGGCGGGCACGGCGCAGACGTCGGAGCGCTGGTGGTGCGCGGCGGCCGCCTCGCCGGTGGCCACGTCCACCGTGGCGAGCGCCTTCGGGACGGTCGCGATGGGCTTCATCGCCGCCCGTACGCGCAGCAGCTCGCCCGTGGTCAGACCGCCCTCGGTACCACCCGCACGGCCCGAGGTCCGCTTGATGCCCTCGGGCGTGGACACGATCTCGTCGTGCGCCTTCGAGCCGGGCACCCGGGCCAGGTCGAAGCCGTCGCCGACCTCCACACCCTTGATCGCCTGGATACCCATCAGCGCCGCCGCCAGACGGGCGTCCAGACGCCGGTCCCAGTGCACGTGCGAGCCCAGCCCGACCGGCACCCCGTACGCCAGGACCTCGACGACACCGCCGAGGGTGTCCCCGTCCTTGTGGGCCTGGTCGATCTCCGCGACCATCGCCTTCGAGGCATCCGCATCCAGGCAGCGCACCGGGTCCGCGTCCAGCTTCTCGACGTCGGCGGGCGTCGGGTAGACCCCGTACGGGGCCTTCGCCGAGGCCAGCTCCACCACGTGCGACACGATCTCGATGCCGGCCGCTTCCTTCAGGAAGGACCGGGCGACGGCGCCGAGGGCGACCCGGGCGGCCGTCTCACGGGCACTCGCCCGCTCCAGGATCGGACGGGCCTCGGAGAAGCCGTACTTCTGCATGCCCGCGAGGTCGGCGTGGCCGGGGCGCGGGCGCGTCAGCGGCGCGTTGCGGCCGGTCTCCTTCAGCAGCGAGGGATCGACCGGGTCGGCCGACATCACCGTCTCCCACTTCGGCCACTCGGTGTTGCCGATCATCACCGCCACCGGGGAACCCTGCGAAAGCCCGTGGCGCACGCCGCCGAGGAAGGTGACCTCGTCCTGCTCGAACTTCATCCGGGCACCGCGGCCATAGCCGAGCCGGCGCCGGGCCAGGTGGTCCGCCACCAGCTCGGTGGTGACCGGAACGCCGGCGGGAAGACCCTCCAGCGTCGCGACCAGTGCCGGTCCGTGCGACTCTCCCGCGGTCAGCCAACGCAACCTGCTCAACGATGCTCCTCATGCTCGCGCCTGGTACTGCGGCGGCGCGGCCGGGTGCTCGGCGCCCGGACCCGCCACACCCGATCCTCCCACGTCCGGGCCGGTGCGCCGCCCTCCGGTCCAGCTGGCGGACTGCGGTGCACCCGGGGTCACCCTGGCGGGTGGGCCCGTACGGGAGCAAGATCGGCCCGAGCAGTGCATCAGGTGTGCCGGCGGGGATCGGCCGGCGGGATCAGTGGCGGGTGCGCAGCGCGGCCTCGCCTGCGGCGCGCATGGCCGCCAGCGGCGCGGTGTGGCGGCCGGTCATCTGCTCGACCTGGAGCACCGCCTGGTGGACGAGGAGGTCCAGGCCGCCGAGGAGCCGGCCGCCGTGCTGCGACCAGGCGGCGGCGAGGGCGGTCGGCCAGGGGTCGTACAGGACGTCGAACAGGGTTCCCGCGCCGTCGGCCGGTACGTGGTCCGCCAGCCAGTCCGTGGCGCGTGCCGGAGTGGTCGCGATGACCAGCGGTGCGCCGAGCCCGTCGGCCGCGTCCGTCCAGTCGGCCGTGCGGACGGCCACCTCGAGGCGCTCGCCCCATTCCTGCATCTCGTCGGCGCGGGCCTTGGAGCGCACGTACACCGTGACCTCGCCGGTGCAGATCCGGGCGAGCGCGGCCAGGGCGGAGGAGGCGGTGGCCCCGGCGCCGAGGATGGTGGCGCCGTCCACCGCGTCGACGCCGCGCTCGTGGAGCGCGGAGACGATGCCGGGGATGTCGGTGTTGTCACCGACGCGCCGGCCGTCCCGGGTCAGGACCGGTGTCGTTTAAACAAAGGACGCAGCCGCCGAAAAATTGTGTG
>NZ_JBHYVA010000705.1:0-4364 GCF_042750055.1 Streptomyces sp. NPDC059456 | reverse complement strand
CCCCCCCCCCCCCCGGCCCCCCCGCCGCGCCCCGCACCCCCGTGACACCGGCCACGACGGCATACGGCCGGCGCCCCGAAGCCCCGGCCCCGCCCGGTTGCCGGCCGACGCGCCCGCCGGTCCCGCGGGAAGGCGCGGACGGCGGGCGACAGCGGCGCAGGCGGCGCACGGCGATCAGGGTGGTCATCGCCATCGTCACCACCTTCGGCCTCGACGAGTACGTCCACGCCGCGCTCCACGGAGGAGCATCCGGCTTCCTCCTCCAAGACGCCAGCCCCGCGCTACAGGTTGAGGCCGCCCGCGCCGTGCCCGTCGGCGTCCCTCGTCTGCGACCCCGCTCCCGAGCGAGGCCGGCGGGGTCATCACCGTCCTGCCGCCGTGATCCGGTTCAGCCCGGCGCGATGGCCCGCAGCGCGGCCAGATGCCGCCGGTAGACGGCCCGGCCCTCGGGGGTCAGCGCGAGCCAGGTCCGCGGGCGGCGCCCGGCGCGACCCTTGCGGACCTCGACCCAGCCCGCCCCCTCCAGCGCCGCGACCTGCTTGGACAGCACGGAGTCCGAGACCTCGACGAGGTCCCGTACGAAACCGAACTCGGCCTTGTCCAACGGGGCCAGTGCAGCCACCACCGACAGCCGCACGGGCGCGTTCAGCAGCGGCGCGAGATCGTGCCGCGGATGCCTGCCCGGCTTGCCGTCCGAGCCCGGCTTGCCGTCCGAGCCCGTCCGGGAGTCCGAGCCCGTCCCGGCGTCCGAGTGCTCCCCGCCGTCCGAGCCCGCCGCACCGCCCGTCACGCCGCGCCCCGCCTCTCGGACCAGGCCCCGACGGCCGGCGGCAGCGCACACGCCAGCGCGCCCACCACCGCGTACGGCACCCCGTGGCCGAAGACCGAGGTGCCGAGCGTGATCGTCACGGCGAACACCACCGCCCAGGACCCCATGAGTACCCCGTGCTTCACACCGAACCCCCGGCGCACCACCCGCTGGCGCGCCGCGTACCAGCTCAGCCCGGTCACCAGCAGCGCGTTCGTCACCCCGAACACCAGGGCCGAGGGCGCCCCGCGCCACAGCACCGCCACCGGTACGAGCACCAGCTGCCCGACGGCGAAAGCCCCCAGGTAGCGCGCGTACCAGCCGCTGCGCTCCCGCGCGGCCTTCTCCAGACCGGCCGCCCGCCCCAACGCCCCCGCCGCCATGGCCGCACTTGCCGCCTCGCGCATGGTTCCCCCTCGCTCGCACCCCACCGACCGCTCCCGGCCGATCTCACTTTCCACTATGGCGAGTACTTTCCACACTGGCAAGTATTCGGTCGCCGTCCCGACGCCGTCTCACAGGCCGACTGCCCGGGGAACCCACGGCCGTCGCCACGTAAGCTCGGGAACCATGAACATCAGCGACCTCGACAACGGCACCGGCACCGGCACGGGCGCGGCCAAGGACGCCGGCCCGGACGCGGGCCGGGACGCCGCCGCCATCGACGAGACCGTCACCGCCGAGCTGGCCCGCCTGCGCGACAGCATCGACAACATCGACGCGGCCGTGGTCCACATGCTCGCCGAACGCTTCAAGTGCACCCAGCAGGTCGGCCACCTCAAGGCCAAGCACCAGCTGCCCCCCGCCGACCCGACCCGCGAGGCCAGCCAGATCGCCCGCCTGCGCCAGCTCGCCGAAAACGCCAAACTCGACCCCGCGTTCGCCGAGAAGCTCCTCAACTTCATCATCGCCGAGGTCATCCGCCACCACGAGACGATCGCGGCGGGCGAAGAGTAGGCGCAGAGCAGTCGGCCGGGGCCCGCCCGTCGGGCAGCATGGGCCCCATGTCCGCACTGACGCGCAACGAAGCGCAGCTCCGAGCACAGCTCCTCGACGTCCACCACTACGCCGTCACCCTCGACCTCACCGGCGGCGACGACACCTTCGAGTCCACCGCCGTCATCCGGTTCACCAGCCGCACCGCCGCGGACACCTTCGTGGAGCTGAAACCGGACGAACTGCACTCCGCCGAACTCGACGGCGCCCCCCTCGACCCCGCCACCCTCACCGACAACCGCCTCCCCCTCACCGGACTCGGCGAAGGCCCCCACGAACTGCGCATCGCCACCCGCATGCGCTACTCCCGCACCGGCGAAGGCCTCCACCGCTTCACCGACCCCGCCGACGGCGAGACGTACGTCTACACCCAGATGTTCATGGACGACATCCAGCGCGTCTTCCCGGCCTTCGACCAGCCCGACCTCAAGGCCGTCTTCGCCTTCACCGTCACCGCCCCCGCCCACTGGACCGTCCTCGCCAACGGCATCACCGAACGCACCGGCGAGCGCGCCACCGACGGCGCCGGCATCTGGAAGTCCGCCCCCACCCCCGTCATCTCCACCTACCTCGTCGCCGTCGCCGCCGGCCCCTGGCACAGCATCCGCACCGAACACGCCGGCCTGCCCTTCGGCATCCACTGCCGCCGCTCGCTGGCCCCCCACCTCGACGCCGACGCCGAGGAAATCCTCTCCATCACCACCGACTGCTACGACCGCTACCACCAGAAGTTCTCCGAGCCCTACCCCTTCGACTCCTACGACCAGGCCTTCGTCCCCGAGTTCAACGCCGGCGCCATGGAGAACCCCGGCCTCGTCACCTTCCGCGACGAATACGTCTTCCGCTCCGCCGTCACCGACACCCAGCGCCAGCGCCGCGCCATGATCATCTCGCACGAGATGGCCCACATGTGGTTCGGCGACCTCGTCACCCTCCGCTGGTGGGACGACATCTGGCTGAACGAGTCCTTCGCCGAGTACATGGGCTACCAGACCCTCACCGAAGCGACCCGCTTCACCGGCACCTGGACCGAATTCGCCATGGAACGCAAGCCCTGGGGCTACGACGCCGACCAGCGGCCCTCCACCCACCCCGTCGCCCCCGACGCCGTACCCGACACCGCGAGCGCCCTCCTCAACTTCGACGGCATCTCCTACGCCAAGGGCGCCTCCGCGCTGCGCCAACTCGTCGCCTGGCTCGGCGAGAAGGACTTCCTCGCCGGCATCAACACCCACTTCGCCCGCCACAAGTTCGCCAACGCCTCCCTCGCCGACTTCGTCGACTCCCTCGCCGCCCACACCGACCGCGACGTCCACGCCTGGGCCGACATCTGGCTGCGCACCACCGGCATCGACACCCTCACCCCCCGCATCGAGGAGAGCCACGGCGGCTGGACCCTCACCGTCGACCACCGGGGCACCCGCCCCCACCACATCGCCGTCGGCGCCTACGACCGCGACCCCGACGACACCCTCCACCCCCGCGAACTCCTCACCGTCGACGTCCCCTCCGACGAGATCGTCTCCGTCAGCGGCCCCCGCCCCGCCCTCCTCGTCCTCAACGACGGCGACTTCGGGTACGCCAAGGTCCGCCTCGACGACACCTCCCTCGAAACCGTCCTGCGCGACCTCTCCGCCATCCCCGACCCCCTCACCCGGGCCGTCGTCTGGAACTCCCTGCGCGACATGGTCCGCGACGGCGAACTCGAACCCGGCACCTACCTGGCCACCGCCGCCGCACACCTGCCCGCCGAAGCCGACCTCGCGATCGTCCAGGGCGTCCTCGCCTTCGCCCGCCACCACATCGCCGACCTCTACCTCGCCCCCGAACACCGCACCGAAGCCCTCGCCACCCTCACCGCCATCGGCCGCGCCCTGCTGCGGCGCACCGAGGACGGCTCCGACCCCGGGCTGCGGCTCGCCGCCGTACGCGCCCTCGTCGACGCCGCCACCCAGCCCGACACCCTCGCCGCCTGGCTGGACGACGACACCGTCCCCGGCGGCCCCGAACTCGACCCCGAACTGCGCTGGCGGATCCTGGGCCGGCTCAGCGTCCTCGGCGCGGTCGGCGAGAGCGAGATCGCCGCCGCCCTCGCCGCCGACCCCAGCGCCACCGGCGAGGAAGGCGCAGCCCGCTGCCGCGCCGCACTGCCCACCGCCGAAGCCAAGGCCGCCGCCTGGGAGCGCCTCTTCCACGACGACTCCCTCTCCAACTACCTCTTCAGCGCCACCGCCCAGGGCTTCTGGCAGCCCGAACAGGCCGACCTCGTACGGGAGTACGTACCGCGCTTCTACGCCGACGCCATCGCCCTCGGCACCCGCCGCGGCCCCGCCATCGCCGATGCCGCAGGCCGCCACGCCTTCCCCGGCCACGCCGTCGACGAGGACAACCTCCGGGCCGGCCACACCGCCCTCGCCGACCCCGCCGTCGTCCCGAGCCTGCGCCGCAAGCTCGCCGACCAACTGGACGACCTCTCCCGAGCCCTCCACATCCGCACCCCCTGACCCCCGGGGCGCGGGCCCCATCCCACACCCCCGGGCGCCGGGCGCCGGCCCGTACC
>NZ_JBHYVA010000704.1:0-4367 GCF_042750055.1 Streptomyces sp. NPDC059456 | reverse complement strand
CGTGGGCGGGCTGGTTCGGTGTCCCCCCCCGCGGGGGGGGGGCCCGCGCGGGGGCCCGCGCGGCGGGGGCGGGGGGGGGGGGGCGCCCGCGGGGGGGGGGGCCCGCGCGCCCCCTTCGGTGTCGTTCGGCCGCTTCAGACGCAGAGGGGGCTGCCGAGCAGCGCGGACGCCTGCTGGAGCGGGCTCAGGGCCGCCGCGGGAGCCTCGGGCAGGCCGCGGAGGGTGAAACCGAGCCGGGTCATGGCCCGGATGACCTCGCCGGCGCTGAAGTCACGGCGGTCCTGGCGGGTGACGACCTCGCCCACCTGCATGACGGGGTAGACGCGGCGGCCGATGATCACCGACTCGCCCACGACGGTTTCGGGCTTGACGCCCTTCATCGATTCCAGCACGCCGGCCTTGGTGAGGTCGAACGGGAACCGGGCGATGACACAGCGCATGACGCCTCTTCTCACGGGAGCAAGGGGAAGGTACGGAAAGGAGGTTGACCCGGGCGCGCCGGGGCTCTACGCAACGGCGCCGAACGCGCCGCGGGGCCGGCCGCCGCGGCGCGCGGACTGCGGGGGACGGCTGCGCCGGGCGCGCGGGGCAGCGCCGCCTTCGCGGCGCTCGCTCACCGGCGCCGTGATGACGACGGGGATGCCGGACGGGGTCCGGGCGCCGGTGATGCGCTGCAACTCGGCCTCGCCGGAGCGGACCCGAGTGGTCCGCGGGGTGATGCCGGCGGTGGCCAGGAGGCGGGTCATGTCGCGCCGCTGGTCCGGGGTGACGAGGGTGACGACGCTGCCGGACTCGCCCGCACGGGCGGTGCGTCCCCCGCGGTGCAGGTAGTCCTTGTGGTCGGTGGGCGGGTCCACGTTGACGACGAGGTCCAGGTTGTCGACGTGGATGCCGCGGGCGGCGACGTTGGTGGCCACCAGCACGGTGACGTGCCCGGTCTTGAACCGGGCCAGGGTGCGGGTGCGCTGGGGCTGGGACTTGCCGCCGTGCAGGGCCGCGGCCCGTACCCCGCTGGCGAGGAGGTCCCGGGTCAGCCGGTCCACGGCGTGCTTGGTGTCCAGGAACATGATCACGCGACCGTCGCGGGCGGCGATCTGCGTGGTCGTGGCCTGCTTGTCGGCGCCCTGCACGTGCAGCACGTGGTGTTCCATCGTCGTCACCGCGCCGGCCGAAGGGTCGACGGAGTGGACGACGGGGTCGTTCAGGTAGCGGCGCACGAGCCGGTCGACGTTGCGGTCGAGGGTCGCGGAGAACAGCATCCGCTGGCCGCCCGGGCGGACCTGGTCGAGCAGGGCGGTGACCTGCGGCATGAAGCCCATGTCGGCCATCTGGTCGGCCTCGTCGAGCACGGTGGTGTCCACCTCGTCGAGCCGGCAGTCGCCGCGCTCGATGAGGTCCGCGAGGCGCCCGGGGGTTGCGACGACCACCTCGGCGCCACCGCGGAGCGCGCCGGCCTGCCTGCCGATCGACATGCCGCCGACGACCGTGGTCATCCGCAGCTTCACGGCGCGGGCGTAGGGGGTGAGGGAGTCCGTCACCTGCTGGGCGAGTTCGCGGGTGGGGACGAGCACCAGGGCCAGCGGCCGACCGGGCTCCGCCCGCCGTCCGGCGGTCCGGGCGAGCAGCGCGAGGCCGAAGGCGAGGGTCTTGCCGGAGCCGGTGCGCCCGCGGCCGAGTGCGTCACGGCCCGCAAGGGTGTTCGGCAGGGTCGCGGCCTGGATCGGGAACGGGACGCTCACGCCCTCGGCGCCGAGGGCGGCGAGCAGAGGGGCGGGCATGTCGAGCTCGGCGAACCCCTCCACGGCGGGCAGCGCGGGGGTGATCGTCCGGGGGAGGGCGAACTCGCCCTGTACGGCGAACCGCCTCCCGCCCGTTCGGGAGGAGGAGGCGGAGGAGCGGTCGTTCGTGCGTGTGCGGTTCATTGCGGAACCTTCCTCGAATGCGGCGCATGTCAAGGAATTCCCGCAGCGGAGAGCGCACGGAGAATTGCAAGAATGGGCCGAATGGAGCATGAAGCGCATCTGGCCGGCGAAAATCAGTGCGGGCTCAGGCGCTGGAAACGGGGACGCGGTGCGAAGGTGGCCGTCCCCGGGTGAGGATCCTCGTGCGGCGGGCCGCACCATCCCCGGGTCGTCCCGCAGGTGAACTCACTGCGGGGAAAACGCGCAGCTGGGGCCCGCACCCCGAGGGATGCGGGCCCCAGCTGTACCGTACGCGTCAGCGTCAGGCGAGAACGATGTTCTCGGCCGTGGGGCCCTTCTGGCCCTGCGCGATGTCGAAGGTGACCTTCTGGCCTTCCTGCAGCTCGCGGAAGCCCTGGGCGGCGATGTTCGAGTAGTGGGCGAACACGTCGGCGCCGCCGCCGTCCTGCTCGATGAAGCCGAAGCCCTTTTCGGCGTTGAACCACTTCACGGTGCCACTGGCCATGTCAAATCTCCTCTGGGGCAGTACAACGCGATCCGCGCCGTGCGGACCCCGTGTCGCCGCGATGATTGCCCCGCCGGAAAAAAGACCGGAAATGCACAAGCGCTGACGGTGGACGCGAGGTCCGCCGGGCGCTTGAAATTTTGGGAACCACAACTGCAACTGAGATCGACAGTAGCACGGCACGGTTCCCCGCGTCGTAAATGTGGACGCCCTCTTCGAACCCGAGAAAATCCCTCGGTGCGCCGGCCGCCGAATTCTCATCCCGTGGGCACGGATATTCCCGTCCCGGGCGTGGCGCTTCCCGCACCGCCGGGGACGGGTCCCCGCGTTTCGGCGGCCGGGAGGAGCCGACGGGTCGTCGTCGCGGCAGGGGTGAGGCCCCTGAACCCCCGGGAAGAGCTGACCGGACATGCAAGGCGTTGTAGGGTGCCGGGACCGCCCTTGACCTGCGTGGAGCAGGCAGGGAGCAGACATTTCGGGAGCTTTTTCATGTTTCGTACCATGTTCAAGTCCAAGATCCACCGGGCCACGGTGACCCAGGCCGATCTGCACTACGTCGGGTCCGTGACCGTCGACGCCGATCTGCTCGACGCGGCGGACCTGCTGCCCGGGGAACTCGTTCACATCGTGGACATCACCAACGGGGCGCGGCTGGAGACCTACGTCATCGAGGGCGAGCGCGGTTCGGGGGTCATCGGGATCAACGGCGCCGCCGCACATCTCGTGCACCCCGGGGACCTCGTCATCCTCATCAGCTACGCACAGGTCGAGGACGCCGAGGCACGGGTGCTCAAGCCCCGCGTCGTCCACGTCGACGCGGACAACCGCATCATCGAACTGGGCGCGGACCCGTCCGCCCCGGTGCCGGGAACGGACCAGGAGCGCAGCCCCCACGCGGTGGCCGGCTGAGGGGAGTCGAGGACCATGTCGCGCAGCGGTGCCATCGAGTTCAAGGACGACCGCGAGGCCGGACGGCTGCTCGCCGTCGAGGACGGTGAAGCGGTCGGGCTCATCGCGTACTTCGTGACCGGGGAGGCGCCGCACGCCCTCGTGGCGGTGCACACCGTCGTCGAGCCGGGGCACGAGGGCCGCGGGATCGCCGGGGACCTCGTCAAGACCTTCTACGGGATCGCCGCCGGCGAAGGCGTGCCCGTGGTCCCGCTGTGCCCGTACGCCGCGAGCTGGGCCGCCCGGCACCCCGAGCAGGCGCCCGCGGCGCCGGCCGGGGTCGTCGCGGCGGCGAGGGCGCAGCTCGACGCGAGCCCCGACCTGTGGTGACGGGCCTGACCCTGCTGCACACGTCGCCGGTCCACGTGCCGGTCTTCGACGCCCTGCGGGACCGGGAGCACCCCGGCGCCGTCCTGCGTCACCTCGTGGTGCCCGAGCTGCTGGACCGGGCCCGTGCGCAGGGCCCGGCCGCGGTGGGCCCGGACGTCCGGGCCCTGCTGGACGGCTCCGGCGCCCCGGTCCTGGTCACCTGCTCGACCATCGGCGCCGTCGCCGAGTCGCTGGCCCCCGCGCTCGGTGTGCCGGTGCTGCGGGTGGACCGCCCGATGGCCGCCGAGGCGGTCCGTACGGGGCCGCGCATCGTGGTCCTGGCCACCCTGGAGTCGACGCTTGACCCGACGCTCGCCCTGCTGGCGGAGGAGGCCGGGCGGGCCGGCCGCCCCGTATCGGTGTCCGCACGCGTGGTCCCGGACGCCTGGTCGCGCTTCGAGGCCGGGGACACCGCCGGCTGTCTGCGCCTCGTGGCCGAGGCGGCCGACGCCGTCACGGACGCGGACGTCATCGCCTTGGCCCAGGCCTCGATGGCGGACGCGTCCCTGCTGACCACGACCGCCGTCCCGGTCCTCTCCAGCCCGGCCCCCGGCCTCACCGCGGCCCACCGGGCCGTCGTCCGATCATGACGGGGGCCCCCGCCCCGCGCGGGGGCCCCGCGG
>NZ_JBHYVA010000703.1:0-4378 GCF_042750055.1 Streptomyces sp. NPDC059456 | reverse complement strand
ACAGGGACCCCGCCGCTGCCGGGCGGTGGCGGCGGGGGCGCCCTCGCCCCGCTACCTGCCCTGGACGCGCAGCGCGACGAGGGTCAGGTCGCGGAGCTCGTCGGGGGCCTGCGGGTGGAGGCCGGCGGATATCTCGTCGAGGGTGACGAACTGCCCGGGGTAGACCATGACGGGCAGGTCGCGGCGCGTGACGCAGCAGAACACGGCGAACTCTTCGAGGAAGTAGGCGCTGGAGGTGTCGATGCGCTGCTGGAGTTCCGCGGCGCTCACGGTGGAGGAGTGTTTGGCGTGGTAGGCGCGCCCGAAGGATTCCACCGAGGCGCGGAAGGCCTCGTCCTTGACGAACAGGGTGCGCAGTGCGTAGTGGAACTCCTCGTACTCCTCGGTCGCCTGGACCTCGCTGCACGTGACGAAGGTGAATTCGGTCGACGCGCGGTGGGCGTCGAGGACCGGTTGCTGGGCGTCCATGAACCGGCGGCCCAGATCGAGGGCGTGCTCCAGGGCCCGGTCGGGGTCCATTCCGCGGGTCGAGGCCAGGGTGAGGCGGTGGATGCTGTCGCCGATCAGCACGGTGCAGCGGCCGTAGTGGCGGGACACCCACTTGACCATGCTCTCGAACCTGCCGGGACTGAAGCTGCTGTTGTCCAGGCTGACGCCGAGGAAACAGGCCTCATGGCCGTCGAACGTGTCCTGGCGGGCCGCGGGGGAGACCGACTGGACGGCGGTCCTGTAGCGAGTCCGGCGCCTGCCCTCCACGGGGGTGGGGGAGGAGGCAGGGGCGGGGGTCAAAGTCTGGTTGTCCACGGTGGTCTTTCGCCTGAAGGAGGTTCCTGGTACGGGTGGTTGCCCTGTCTGATGGCATCCGGCGCAAAAACGTTCCTTCGATCTCCGGGCCACGCAAGGGTTTCCTGGCGGACCGAAAGAGCGGAGCAGGTGACTCCGTGGATATCCTGCCCAGCCGTCCACCCAGCAGGAGGTCCAGCCGCCATGAGCAGCACCACGTCGCCCTTTCCCGACCGCATGGAGCTCACCGGGGAGGGACTCGTCCTGCGCGACTGGACGGAAGCGGACCTCGCCCTGATGCCGGCGCTGTTCGACGACCCCGACGTCGCGTACTGGACGCCCATGGTCTCGCCCTTCGACGCGGCGGCCGCCCGCGCACGGCTGGAGCGCGACCGGCAGATGCGGGCCGACGGCACGGTCGTCCTGCTCGCCATCACCGAGGACGGCCACGCACCGCTCGGCGAGGTGATGCTGCGGCGCGCCCCCGAGGGCACCGAACTCGGCTACGCGGTCGGCCCCGCCCACCGCGGCCGGGGGCTGGCGGTACGGGCGGTGCGGGTGATGGCCGCGTACGCCTTCGAGCAGCTCGGCGTGGAGCGGGTGATCCTCGAACTGGAGGCCGAGAACGCCGCCAGCGTCGCGGTCGCCACCAAGGCGGGCTTCGGCCTGCTCGACGTCCCGCTGATCGAGGGCGAGGAGAAGGGACGGCCCTACACCCTGCAGACGTGGGCCCTGGACCGACCCCACGTGGCCGGTTGACGCAGGCCCCTCCCCGGCATTGACTGGCCGGCATGCCCAGCACGGATCCGTCCACCGTCGCCGCCTGTTACGCCCGCGCCGTACGGGGCGCCACGGCGGACGGCGCCGGCGGGTTCGAGGCGTCGGCCCCGCCCGGTGACCGCCTCCGGTACGCGGAGATGCGTGCCGTGTGGGACGCGGTCATCGGTGCGGACGGCGCGGACCCGCACTCCGGACTCCGCATAGGGGACCGCATCGGCCCGGGCCACCTGCACGTCCTGGGCCACGTCGTGCTCACCTGCGAGAGCCTGGCGGAGGCCGCGGACGCCGCCGCGCGCTACCACCCCCTGGTGAGCCAGGCCGGTGCGGTGACCGTGCACCGCCACGGCCGCGTGGGCCGGGTCCGCTACCGGCCGACCGTGGACCCCTCGGCCATGCACCCCCAGCAGGTCGAGGCGGTCGTCGCCGGGATCGTGCGGGCCGCCCGGTGGATCGCGGGCGAGGACTGGGCGCCCCTCGCCGTGTCCTTCACCCACGCCCGTACCGGCCCGGCCGAGCCCTACACCCGGATCCTCGGCTGCCCCGTCACCTTCGACGCGGCGGAAACCGCCGTCACCGTCACCGCCGAGGACCTCGACCGCCGCCGCGCCCCGAGCGACCCGGAACTCAGCGCCCTGCACCGCGCCTACGCCGACCGCCTCCTGCACCGGCTGACAACGGGCACGACGACCGGCGACCGCGTGCGGCAGTGGCTGGAGCACGCCCCGCTCGACGGCGTGCTGCCCGCCGACGTGGCGGAGGAGCTCCACCTCAGCCCGCGGACCCTGCGCAGGGCCCTGCACGAGGAGGGGACCTCCTGGCGCGCCCTCCTCGACGAGGCCCGCCGCGCACGGGCCGGACGCCTGCTGGAGACCACCGGGCTGCCCCTGGACCGCATCGCCCCCGAGGTCGGGCTGAGCGGGGCGACGGCCCTCGTCCGGGCCTTCACCCGCTGGGAAGGCATCACACCGGGCGCCTACCGGGGCGCCCGGAAGGGCCCGTCCCGCTGAGGCTCACGCCTCCGCCGGGACTCACGCCTTCCGCCGGGACTCACGCCTTCCTCCGAGGCTCACGCCTCCCGCGCAGCACCGTCGGCGTGGCGGGAGCGGACCAGGTCGAGGTAGTCCGCCGCCAGCCGGTGGCAGTCACCGGGCCAGCGGGCGGAGACGTAATGGCCGTCCCGCACGGTGAAACCGCGGCCGGGGCGCGCGGCGGTGTCCCGTACCGGCAGCGGCGGACCGGCCAGGAAGTGGGCCGGGTCGGCGAGCGCCGCGGTGACCTCGGCCTGCACCGTGGTCCGGTAGGTGCGGTAGTAGCGCCCCAGCCACATCCGGGTGAGGTTCCACGCCGTCAGCTCCAGCAGTGCGGTGAGGGCCGTCGTCCGCCGGCCGTGCAGAACGGAAAGACCCGTTCCGGGGTCCTTCGCGCGTGCGGCCAGCAGTACGCCGTGGCACACCGCCCCCACCGGCAGCCCCGCGGTGAAGACCTGCGCGAACAGGCGCTGTGCGGTGGCGTCCTCCAGCAGGGTGCGCATGCCCGGGGCGTGGCCGCCCGGAACGAACAGTCCCGTCAGGTGCGCGGGCTCCACCTCGGCATAGGACAGCGGAGCGCGGAACCGGGGATCCTCGGTCAGGCGACCGTACGCCGCCAGCTCCGCGCGCCGCGTCATCAGCCAGGGGGAGAGCCAGGAGAACCCGGTGTCCGTCAGCCGCCGGTCGGCGAGCGCGACCCTGCCGTCGGGGGTCGCGAACCGGACGTCGAGACCGGCGTCCCGCAACGCGGCCCAGGGCACGGCCGCCTCGGTCGGGTCGTACCCGGACGCGGGCAGCAGGAAGACGATCACGACATGCTCCTTCTGGTCCGTCCGGCGGCGAGCCGGGGCGGTGCGCAGTGCGGTGCGCAAACCGGTGCGCGTTCCGGGGTCCCGGGCGGTGTTCCGTCGGGTGGTCCCGGTGGTCCCGGTGGTCCCGGCCGGTGGTCCCGGCCCGTGTGCCGACCCTAGGCCCGGTCCCTGGCGCGGTCATCCACCCCGGCGGCCATCTCCTTGACCCGCCGGCCCGCACGCGGATCTCCACCCGCGTCTCCACCCGTGGGTGCAGGCGCCGCGCCCCTGGTCACAGCAGGCTTGAGGGCATGAACACGACCACATGGATCACCGACATCGCCCTCATCCTGATCGTCTTCCGGCAGCTGCGCGAAGACGCGCTGACCGCGAAGTCGTACCTGCTCCCGCTCGGCATCGTGACCTTCGTGGGATTCAGCTACCTCGACACCGTCCCCACGGGCGGCAACGACCTCGTGCTCATCGGCGCGCTCATGGGGGTCGGCGCGGCCCTCGGCATCAGCGGCGGCGTCTTCACCCGGATACGGCGCGCCGACGGGCACGTCCTGATCAAGGCCGGCGCGGTCTCGGCCGCCCTGTGGGTGATCGGCATGGGCGCCCGGCTCGGTTTCCAGCTGTGGGTCGACCACGGCGGCGCGGCCGACGTCGCGCGGTTCAGCATGGACCACCGCATCACCGGATCCCAGGCATGGGTGACGGCGCTGGTGCTGATGGCCCTGACCGAGGTCGTCACCCGGCTGGCCACGATCTTCGTCCGGAGCCGGATGGTGACGGGTGCGCAGCAGCCCGCGCCGGCCGCGCAGAACGCCGCCGCTGCCGGTCGCAGGGCCTGACCGTGGGCTATCGTCGCGGCATGCCAGCACGAGAGACGGACCGGCCCGCCGAACCGGGCCGGCGGCGTGCGCGCGCCCCCTTGAACACCCCCGCCCCCTGGGGGGGGTCCCCCGCGCTCGGGCGCGCGGGGGTCCAGACGAT
>NZ_JBHYVA010000702.1:1040-4390 GCF_042750055.1 Streptomyces sp. NPDC059456 | reverse complement strand
TCTGCTTCGCGTCGTCGGCTGTGTCGCGGGCGGCCCCGCCCGCGGGGGCACCCCCGGTGGCGGCCGGGGGAGTGTCGCAGGCGGTGAGCATCCTGCCGTCGGCGAGCCGGGCCGGGGTCCCGGGCACCATCGGGTCGACCCATTGGGGGTGGGTGGTGCGCGACAGCTCCCGGGTCAGGCCGGTGACCGGGTCGGCGGAGAGCAGCAGGACGCACCGCTGGAGCCGGTCCTGGACGGTCAGCAGGATCTCCCCGGCGCTCTCCCAGCCGGCGTCCGAGACGTACGGGTACGCGGCGGCGTCCCAGTCGAGCCGTACCCGGGCGCCGTCCGGGCCGAGCACCCACAGCTGGACCTCGGCGTTGGGCCCGCCCGCCTCGGGGTACGCGAAGTCCTCGGGCGGGAGTTCGGGGTGCGCGGGGTCGGCGAAGTACCGCCGCTGGAGGGCGGACTCGTCGACGCGGGCGGCCAGCAGGGTCTGCCCGTCGGGGGACCACCAGTGGCCGCGGTCGCGGCCCAGCTCCTCGGCGGCGGCGAACTCGGCGACGCCCCAGCGGGCCCCGTCGGCGGGACTGACGCGGCCGCCGGGGGAGGTGTGGAGGGCGTCACCGGTGACGTACGCGGTGCGGGAGCCGTCGGCGTTGGGGCGGGGGTCGAAGGCGGGCCCGGCGGCCGGGACCTCCTCGGGCCGCCCGTCCGGGTCGCAGCCGACCCGGAACAGCCGCCCGTACAGCGGGAACACCGCGCTGCGGCCGTCGCCGGAGAGCGCGTACGAGCCGATCCCGGCGGCGACGAGCCGGATGCGCTCCCGCAGCCGGCGCTCGGCGGCGGGCAGGAGACCCGGCTCGGGGGACAGCTCGCGGGGATCGGCGAGCCGGGTTTCGGTGCCGGTGGCGGTGTCCAGGACCCAGAGGCCGTCGAAGGCGTCGGTGGGGCCGGTGGAGCGGAGGAACCAGAGCAGGCGGCCGTCGTCCCCGAAGGAGAACGCGCGCGGGGCGCCGTACGTGAAGCGGCCGGTGCTCGCGGAGAGCCTGAGGAAGTCATCCATGATCGTAGTGTGTCATGTGAAATGGCACACCGTACATGTCATGCAGCCTAGGCCATTCGAGTGGTGTACCCCCCGGACCAGGTTTAGCGTCGAGAGGGTGGACCGGAACACGACGCCGACCGGCAAAGGGACCGAGGGCAAGGTCCGAGGAAGCGGCAACGGGCTCGCCCTGTTCGTCATCGCCTCGTGCCAGCTCATGGTCGTGCTCGACATCACCATCGTGAACATCGCCCTGCCGCACATCCAGACCGCCCTCGGCTTCTCCACCGAGAGCCTGTCCTGGGTCGTCAACGCCTACACCCTCACCTTCGGCGGACTCCTCCTCCTCGGCGGGCGCACCGGCGACATCCTGGGCCGCAAACGCGTGTTCATCTCCGGCGTGCTGCTCTTCGGCCTGGCCTCCCTGCTCGGCGGGCTCGCACAGAACGAGGGCCAGCTGATGGCCGCCCGCGCCCTCCAGGGCGTCGGGGGCGCCATCGCCTCGCCGACCGCACTGGCGCTGATCACCACCACCTTCCGCGAAGGCCCGGCACGCAACCGGGCGTTCGGCGTGTTCGCCGCCGTCTCCGCGGGCGGCGGCGCGATCGGACTGCTGGCCGGCGGCATCCTCGTCGAATGGCTCAACTGGCGCTGGGTGTTCTTCGTCAACGTGCCGATCGCCCTCGCCATCGCCGTGATGGCCCGCCGGGTCATCCGCGAGTCCGAACGCCACCCCGGACACTTCGACCTCGCCGGCGCGCTGCTGTCCACCCTGGGCATGGTCGCGCTGGTCTACGGCTTCATCCGCGCCTCGCAGGACGGCTGGACCGACCCGATCACCCTCGGCTCCTTCGGGGCGGCCGTGGTCCTGCTCCTGCTGTTCTTCCTCAACGAGCGCCGCTCGCCACAGCCGATCACGCCACTGCACATGTTCGCCGACCGCAACCGGGCCGGGTCCTACGGCATCATGCTCTTCCTCGCCTGCGCGATGTTCGGCATGTTCTTCTTCCTGACCCTGTTCGTGCAGAACGTCCTGGGCTTCAGCCCGCTCCAGGCCGGCCTCGCGTTCCTGCCGGTGAGCGTCGTCATCGCCGTCGGCGCGGGCATCACCTCACAGCTCCTGCCGAAGCTCGGACCCAAACCCTTCATGGTGACGGGCGCCCTCTGCTCGGCCGCAGGCCTGGCCTGGCTGACCCAGACCGACATCGATTCGACGTACCTCGGCAGCATCCTGGGCCCGATGCTCATCTTCAGCCTGGGCATGGGCATGCAGTTCGTCTCGCTGACCCTGATGGCCCTGTCCAACGTCGCCGACCGCGAGTCGGGCGCGGCCTCCGGACTGCTCAACACGACGCAGCAGGTGGGCGGATCGCTGGGCCTGTCCATCCTGGTCACCGTGTTCGGCACGGCCAGCCGCAACGAGGCCCACGACCAGGTGCCGGCCTTCCTCGGCCAGGCCGGCCCCGTCCAGAAGGCCCTGTTCCTGCGCACCGGCCGGCTCCCGGACCCCTGGGGCGACCAGGTGCTCACCTCCGGCGTGAGCGCCGCGTTCATCGTCGCCGCCTGCTTCGCCCTGGTCGCGGCGATCATCGCGCTGTTCGCCATCCAGGTCCGCCCCTCCGACCTCGAACGCCTCAAGGGCCACCATGCCCCGGCGGCCGTCTAGCCGGCGGCCGTCGTCCCGTCACCCGCGCGCACGGACGAGGCACGCGGCCGGATGCGGCACCGGATCGGGCCGTCCGCCCGCAGGGTGATGCCGGCGATGACCGGGACCTCCGTGTCCACGGCCTCGAACTCGTACGCCCGCAGGACCATCGCCAGCGCGATCACCGACTCCAGCATCGAGAAGTGCTGCCCGATGCAGGCGCGCGGGCCGCCGCCGAACGGGAACCACGCGTAGCGGGGTCGGCCGGCCTCCGCCTCCGGGGTGAAGCGGTCCGGGTCGAAGCGGTCCGGATCCGGCCAGTAGCGGGGATGGCGGTGCGTCACCCACGGGGCCAGGATCACGTCCGAGCCCGCCGGGACGGTCCGGCCCCCGATCTCCGTGGCCGCGACCGAGCCGCGGCCGATGACCGGCGCCGCCGGATAGAGCCGCATCGCCTCCTTGAGGACCTGCGTCAGGTACGGGAGCCGGTCCAGGTCGGCGGCCTCCGGCGTACGGTCGCCCAGCACGCGGGCGACCTCCTCGCGGGCCCGTGCCTGCTGCTCGGGATGGCGGGCCAGCAGGTGCAGCGAGAAGGCGAGCGAGGTGGCGGTCGTCTCGTGCCCGGCCAGCAGGAAGACCAGCACCTGGTCGCGCCGGTGGGGGGCGGGGAAAAGCCCGGCC
>NZ_JBHYVA010000702.1:0-1030 GCF_042750055.1 Streptomyces sp. NPDC059456 | reverse complement strand
ACCCCCCACACCCAGAACGATTGGGGTGTGGGGGTGTCTATTTGATTTAAACCAGACCCGCCGCACCCGCACCACGAGGAGCCCAACTACGGGGGCGTCGAACTGCGCGTCGTCCGTGCTCGTGGCGGCGGCGAGCAGGCTCAGCAGGTCCTCGCCACCGGCTGCGGCCCCGGCCCCGGCCGTGGCCCCAGTCCCGGCCGTGGACCCGGCCCCGCTGCGGCGCGCGGCGATGATCTCGTCGCAGACCGCGTACAGCTCGTCCATCGCGGCGGCCGCCCGCTTGTTGCCCGGAGTGGGCCAGGTGCGCGGGATGTTGGCGGGGGAGTAGCCGCGGCGCAGCACGTACTCCGTGATGACCGGAAAACACCGGTCGACCACGTCGACGGTGGCCTCCACGTCCGTGCCGAACAGGATGCGGGCGACCGCGCGCAGGGCGAGCCGCATCATCTCCTCGCCGACGTCGATCACGGCGCCCGGGGCCCGCTCCCAGCTCTCCACGACGGCCCGGGTCTCGGCGGCGACGGCGCCCGCGTAGCCGTCCACCCGGCGCTTGGTGAACAGCGGCTGCACCAGCCGCCGCTGGCGCAGGTAGTCCTCGTCCTGGCTGGTCAGCAGCCCGTTCCCGAAGGAGTCCCGGAGCTCCTGGTAGAAGGCGTTGTCCTTGCGGAAGTTGGCCGACTCCGCCGCCAGGACCTGCTGCGCGCCCTCCGCGGAGAAGACGCAGTAGAGCTCGGCCCGCAGCCCGGGCGGCCCGGCGGTGATCCGTACGACGTCGCCGTGCTGCTGCCGGGCGCGCAGGTAGGTCCCGAGCGAGTCCGATTTCAGGTCGAACAGCGATCCGACCAACGGAATCCCCGCGAGCGCGGGAACCTCCGTACCTCCGGCTGCGCCGTCCGCGCCGTCCGCTCGTGTCCCCACTGCCATGGCCGCCCCCTCGACACCGTACGTACGGCCCCGATTCTGCCCGCCCGCCGCCGGGGGCGCCGGGGATCACCCCGCCGGCCGGCCTGTCGCTTAGACACATCACCGA
>NZ_JBHYVA010000701.1:0-4413 GCF_042750055.1 Streptomyces sp. NPDC059456 | reverse complement strand
GGTGGGGGGGGGGGGGGGGGGGGGGGGGGTGGGGGGGGGGGGGGGGGGCGTGGTGGTGTTGTGGAGTTCGGCGTCCAGGCCCAGGACCGCCGTCGTCGTCGCGCCCGCCCGTTCGAGGATGCCGGCCGGGGCGCCCGCGAAGAGCAGCTTCGACTCCGTCCACGCCGGGGGGCCGCCGAGGCCCGTCGTGCCGATCGTGCCCGTTTCCGCGCGGCCCGCCAGGAGGCGGCCCGCGACGGCGATCGCGCCGTAGCCCGCCCGGCCGCCGGTCTCCGAGACGCTGGAGACCTGCGGCTTGCCGGAGCCCGCCGTGACCAGGGCCGTACGGACGGTCCCCGAGTCGGGGCGGCGGAAGTACAGCCGGATGCCCGCGCCCTCCGGGGCCGCCGAGAGCGGGACCGTCGTGGCCGGCAGGCCCGTCGGGAACGGCCCCTGGAGCGGGGCGCCCGGGGTGGGCTGGGTCCAGGCCAGCACCGACTTGGTGGTGGCGGCGTACACCTGGTGCCGCCCCGCGGCGTCGACGGCCGTCACCGGGTCGCTCTGGAGGTCCTCGCCGCCGAGGCGCTGCCAGGGGCCGAAGCCGCCGTCCGGCTGCTGCTCGCGGGCGCGCAGGGTGCGGTGGGCGTCGCGGACGTAGACGGTCAGCCGGCCGTCCGGGGCCACGGCGGCCACGGGGGCGCTGATCGCGGAGGTGCCGTCGTCGTCGGCGCCTTCGGGGGTGCCGAGCGCCTGCCACGGCCCGAACGGGCCGTCCGGCGCGGACTGGACGGCGTACACGACCTCGCGCCGGTAGTCCGCCGGCGCGGGCCCGAGGTGCGTACGGGTGGCCAGGACCGCGATGCGGCCGTCGGGGAGGCGGGCGGTGCCCGCGCCCGGGTCGATGCCGGTGCCGGGGAGCAGGGCCGGGCCGGTCCAGCCGGCCGGGGCGCTCTGCCGGGTCCAGACGGCCATCTGCCCGTCCAGCGCCGCGAAGGCGTACAGCCGGCCGGTGCCGCTCGCCGCCAGCCAGGACGTGTTGTCGGCGCGGGCGTAGCGCAGCGACTGGGCCCAGTTGCGGCCGGTGGGGCTGCTCGCGACCTTGCGGTCGCCGCAGCCCGAGGGGCTGCCGCAGTAGTTCTGGTGGTCGACCCAGGCGTACGTCTTGAGGTAGCCGATCTTCGTCTCGGCCGTCTGCGGATCCAGCGCGTGCGGCAGGGTGCCGTTGTGGTAGCCGAGGTAGTTCTGCACCGAGAACCGCGGGCGGTCCCCGGCCTGGGCGGCGTACGCGGCGGTGGCGGCCTGCACGAAGCGGGCGCCGTACATGTGGTCCTGGTGGTCGGTGTACTTGCCGGTGTCCTGGTAGCGGCCCGGCGTCGGGTCCTGCATGCGTATCGTCGTCGGCCTGTACAGCGAGAGCAGCCCGGATATCGCCTGGACCAGCTGGTCCTTGGTGTACGTGTACGGCTGCTTGACGGGGGTTCCGGAGGTCAGCTGGGCTTCGAGCGCGGGTATCTTCCCGTTCCACAGGCCGCGCAGGCTGTCCGGGTTCTCGGCGGTGGGGTTGCGGGCCTCGCGCAGCTGCAGCCAGACCAGGTTGATCTGCGGCCGGGCGATCAGGACGTCGAGCTCCGCCCGTCCGCCGCCCGCGGTGGGTATGACCGTGCGCTTCCAGGGGCTGGTGCGGTCCCCGGTGGCCATCTGGGCGTACGCGGAGCGGATGCCGTTCTGCCGGGCCTCCGCGTAGTGGGCGCGGTCGGCGGGCTGCTCCGGGTCCTTGGCGCCGGCGCCGTTGGCCTCGTTGCGGCCGTCGGCCTCGCCCGAGGTCAGGTACGCGGTGGTGAGCTGGAGGCCGGCGGCCAGCGAGCGGCTGAGGTCCGGGTTCATGAAGAAGAGGTCGTCGTCGGGGTGGGCGACGATCTGGACGACCGATCCGGAGGTGGTGCTCGCCGGAAGCGCGGCGGCCGGGTTCTTCTCCTGGGTGGCCTCGGCCGAGGTCTGCTGGCCGGTCGCGACCGCGAGCACGCCGGTGGCACCGACGGTGAGGACGGGAAGGAGGGCTGCGAGCAGGAAGCGGCGACGGGCAATCGGCATCGGTCACGCCTTGGGTCGTTCCGGACGGTCGTTGCAGTGAGTGAGAGGCCAGATCGGGAGACTTGGTTCACCGATGCGCTCGATGACTGCTGCTTTCCGGACACGACCGGACGTGATTGTGCCCGTGCGTTTCTGATCCGGTGACATGTGCCCGGGATGTGGACGCACTTGACCCGCGGACCGGACGGACCGAACCGGACGGGACCGGGCCGGACCGAACCGGACCGGACGGGGCCAGGCCGGACCGAACCGGACGGGACCGGTCCGAGGCGGTGTCAGGGGGTCGCGTTGCGCGGGCCCACCGGCAGCCACGGCGCCAGGTACGCGTGCGAACCGTCCGCCGACGAGGTCACGTACAGCCGCGCGTCGAGCCCCACCACCGCCAGGCTGACCGTGTCCTTGCCCGTCACCGCGGACGACGGGTCCCCGACGAACATCAGCGGCGAGCGCTCCCACGGCCGCCCCGCCCCGAGGTCCGAGCCCAGCCGGCCGCCCGCCGAGCGGCCGGCCAGCACGTGCCCGCTCGCCGTCACCGAGCCGAAGCCCTGGAGGCCGCCGAGGTCGGTCGGGCCGCTCGTCTTCAGCCCGCCGTCCCCCGTCACCAGGGCGGTGCGGACATTGCCCGAGCCCGGCTTGCGGAACCACAGCCGCACCCCGCCCTCGCGCGCCTCCGCGGTCAGCGGCAGCGTCGTGTCCGGCAGACCCGTGGCCGTGGCCGGCCCCAGGGGCGCGCCCGGCTTCGGCTGCACCCAGCCCAGCACCGACTTGGTGGTCGCGACGAACACCATGCGCCGCCCGGCGGCGTCGGTGGCGGTGGCCGGGGTGCCGTGCAGGCCGGTGCCGCCGTACTGCGCCCAGGGGCCCCAGCCGCCGTTCGCGGCCTGCACCCGCCCGCGCAGGGTGCCCGCGCCGTCGCGGACGTACGCGGCCAACTGCCCGGTGCCGTCGACCGAGACGGCGGGGGCGCTGATGTCGGAGGTCCAGTTCTCGTCGGCGGTCTCGGGCGTGCCCAGCGACTGCCAGTCGCCGAACTCCTGCGCGCCCGGGCCCTTCTGGACGGCGTACACGACCTCGCGCCGGTAGTCCGCGGGCCGTGCGCCGAAGGACGTACGGGTGCCGAAGGCCGCTATCCGCCCGTCCGGCAGCGTGACCGTGGACACGCCCGGGTCCATCCCGGTGCCGGGCAGCAGGCGGGGCCCGGTCCAGGCGCCGATGGGGCCGGAGCGGTGCCAGACGGCGACCTGGCCGTCGAGCACCTTGAACGCCCACAGGCCGTGCTCCTGGTCGGAGACCAGCCAGGAGGTGCTGGTGCCGCGGGCGTAGTTGACGGTGGAGGTCCAGCCGTTGCCGGCGGGATGGTCGGCGACCTTGAGGTCGCCGCAGCCGGCGTTGCTGCCGCAGTGGTTCTGCTTGTCGAGCCAGGCGTAGGTGTCCAGTATGTCCAGCTTCTCCTTGGCCTCGTCCGGATCCAGGGCGCTGGGCAGGGAGCCGTTGAAGTAGCCGACGTAGTTCTGCACGGCGAAGTGCGGGCGCTGCTTCGCGTCGACGTCCTTCGCGTACGCGGCCAGCGCGGCCTGTGCGAAGCGGGCGCCGTAGAAGTGGTCCTGGTGGTCGGTGTACCGCTTGGTGTCGGGGAACCGGCCGGGGGTGGGGTCCTGGGCGCGGACCGTGGTCGGCTTGTACTGCTCCAGGACGCCGGTGATGGTCTGGACGACCTGTTCCTTCGAGTACGAGAACCGCTGCTTGACGGGGGTGCCGGAGGCGAGGACCGAATCGAGCCGGGCCACCTTGCCGTCCCACAGGCCGTGCAGGCTGTCGGGGGCGCTGTCGTAGACGGTGCCGGCCTCGCGCATCTGCAGCCAGACGAGGTTGACCTCGGGCTTGGCGACGAGGACGTCGACCTCGGCGTGGCCGCCGCCCTTGGTGGGGACGACGGTGCGCTTCCAGGCGCTGCCGCGGTCGCCGGTGGCCATCTTGGCGTAGGCGGCGCGGATGCCGTTCTGGCGGGCCTCGGCGTAGGCGGGCTTGTTGGGCGCGGTGGTGGCCTGTTTGCCTTCGGTGGCGTTGATGCCGTCCGCCTCGCCGGCGGTGAGGTAGACGGTGGTGACGGGGTGGCCGGCGGCTATGGAATAGCGCAGGTCCGGGTTCATGAAGTACAGGTCGTCGTCGGGGTGGGCGACGATCTGCAGCACGCGGCCGGGGTCGGGCGCGTCGGCGCGGGCCGCCGGGACGGCCGCGGGGCGGTGCTCGATGCCGCTGAGGGCTTCGTTGCCGCGCAGGACGAGCATGCAGGTGGCGGCGGTGGCCGCGGCCAGGGCCACCGCCATTAAGACCCCCCCCAGA
>NZ_JBHYVA010000700.1:0-4420 GCF_042750055.1 Streptomyces sp. NPDC059456 | reverse complement strand
CGCCCCCCGCCCCCCCCCCCCCCCGGCCGCCCGCGCGGGCCCGGGCGGGGGGGCCCGCGGCGCGGCCCGGCCGGGCCCCGGCCGTGGTGCGGGGCCCGGAGCGGCGGAGCCGGCCGCGCGGGCACCCCCCCGCGCTCGTCCCCCGTGTCGTGGCCGGGACGGCTCCCGAGGCCCCCCTGTGCCTTCGGGTGCACCGGCGTTTCCTGCGGCTGCGGGCCACCCGCCGCGACAAGCACGGCCGGGAGTGGTCCCTCGCCGCCATCGCCGAGGACTTCCGGGCGCCGGGCGCCTCCCTGGGCCCGCTCAACGCGGGCACCGGACTGCCCCGGCTGGGCCATGCGGCGGGCGTGCAGCGGTTCTTCGGGGTCTACGCGGGCTTCCTCCTGGCCGACAGCCAGTGCGCGGTGGAACGCGCCCTCGCCGCCACCGCCACCCTCCCCGACGGCGGCCACGGCGGCGGCACGCCGGACCTCGGGCGCCTGTCGTACCTGACGGGCATGCCCCCGCAGGACATCCGGCTGACGCTGGACGGCGCACCGCCCCGGCTCCCGCTGAAGGAGCAGGTCCACCAGCGGTTCGAGCACCTGCGCCGCACCCGGCTGCGGGCGGACGGCCAGGCCCACTCCCTCGCCGCCATCGCCCAGTCCTTCGACGCGTCGGGGCAGTCGCTGACCCGCCTCGCGCGCGGCGAGGGTCGGCCGAACCTCGCCGCGGCCGCCGGGATCCAGCGCTTCTACGGGGTCGACGGCGGCTTCCTGCTGGCCGACGACACAGAGGCGCTCGCCACCGCCCTCGCCGGAATCGAGCACGAGCTGGAAACCGCCGGCCGGAACGCGGAAAACCCGATGCTCGCCGTCCTGCGGGCGCACGATGTACGCAGCATCGTCACACGGGCCGGGCGGCTCTCTCCGGCGGGCTGGAAGTCGCTGGCCGACCACCTCGACGACCTGCTGGCCCGCGAGGGAGTGCTGGGGCGTCCGGGCGCGGGGCCCGAACGCCCGCACCGGGCGGCGGTGCGGGACGACCGGAAGGCTGCCGAGGGGGGAGCGCCATGAGGACCACACGGACCATGCGGAAACTCGGCGGGGATCTGCTGGCGGACGCACGCCTGGCACAGCCGGCCGATGCCGCCGGGATCATCGGCAGCCTGTGCGCCGCGTACGGCCGCCGGCGCGGCGGGCGGCCGGTGGAGTTCCGGTTCGCCGGGTTCCCGCCCGACACGGCCAGCGGGTTATGGCTGGAGATGGCGGAGCGCGACCTGCTCGTCATCGAGGAGCGCACCCGGCCCGAACACCAGCTCGTCATCGCCTGCCACGAGTTGTGGCACATGGAGGAAGGCACCTGCGACAGCCACGGCCCCGGCATGGCCGTGGCGGCCCGCCTCACGGGAGACCGGGGCGACCTCGCGGAGCTGCTGCGCTCGGAGACGGGCCTGGGCAGCGTGGTCCGGCAGGCGGCCGCCCGCGCCGACCGCGAGGATCCGGCGGAGATCCGGGCGGAGACCTTCGGCCTGTACCTCGGCCAGCTCCTGAAGGCGTTCCTGCCGGGTCCCCGCGAGGAGCGGTCCCCCGAGGCGATCGAGCGCATCAAGTCCTCGCTCGGCTGGGGCCGTTGAGACGGGCCCCCACGGCGCACCCGTGACGCCCGGCGACCGGCGCCTCCTCCTCCCGACGCACCTCACGCGCGCCGCTGCCCCCGCACGGCCCTGACAGAGAGCACCACGATGACCCAGTCCTCCCCGCCCCGCCACGTCGTCGTCATCGGCGGCAGCATGGCCGGCCTGCTGGCTGCGGCCGTGCTCGCCGAGCACGCGACGGTCACGATCATCGACGCCGACACGCTGCCCGACAGTCCGGCACCGCGGCGCGGACTCCCGCAGGCCCGGCACGTCCACGTCATGTGGTCCGGCGGGGCGCGCGCCATCGAGAAGATACTCCCGGGCATCACGGACGACTGGACGGCGGCGGGCGCGATCCGCCGCAGCCTGCCCACCGACCTGGTCACCAAGACCGCCCAGGGCTGGATCCCGCGCTGCGGGGAGAAGCAGTTCAACATCTCGTGCAGCCGCGACCTGCTCGATGCGGTGGTCCGCGCCCGGGTGACCGGGCTGCGCGGCGTCAGCACGCTCCAGCAGAGCCGCGTACGGGCCCTGGAGGGTACGGCCGCCCGCGTCACCGGCGTCCGCGTCGACACCCCCGGCGAGGAGGGCCGTCTGCTGACCGCCGACCTGGTGGTCGACGCCAGCGGGCGCGGCTCCCGGGCCCGGGCCTGGCTCCAGGAACTGGGCGTCGGGGGGATCAGACAGGCCCAGGTCGACTCCGGTCTGGTCTACGCGACCCGGATCTTCGAAGCCCCCGCCGGCGCCCACGCGATGGGATTCCCGATCGTCAACGTACAGTCCGATCCCCGGATGTACGTGCCCGGCCAGACCGCGACGATCGTCCCCATCGAGAACGGCCAGTGGCAGGCCACCCTGTCCGGGACCCGCGGCGGCCAGCCCACCGGCGACCCCGATCAGTTCATCCCGTTCGCCAAGGGCATCCGCGACCCGATCGTCGGCGAGCTCCTCGAAGGCCGCACCCCGCTGACCGACGTCGCCGTCACCCAGGGCACCGCCAACCGCAGGGTCTACTTCGAGAAGGCCGACCTGCCCGACGGGTTCTTCGCCGTCGGCGACTCCGTCGCCACCTTCAACCCGCTGTACGGCCAGGGCATGACCGTCGCCGCGCAGGGCCTGCTGGCCGTACGCGCCCTGCTGCGCGCCAAGGGGCTCGGCCATCCCGGATTCGGCCGCGAGGCGCAGTGCGCGCTCGTCCCGCAGGTGGCCACGGCGTGGGAGCTCGCCACCTCGCAGGACATCCTGTACCCCGGGGCCACCGGCATGAAGCCGCGGGCCGGGGTGGGGCTGCTCAACGCGTACGTCAACCGGTTGATGACCGGGGCCACCACTCGGGAGGCGCTGACCGCCGCGTTCCTCCAGGTGATCACGATGAGCAGCACGCCCTCGTACTGGCTGCGCCCCTCGGTGGTCTGGCACGTGCTGCGCGCCTCGGACCAGGGTGCGCTGAAGGCGCCGCCGCTGACCGCGGCCGAGCGGGCCGTGGCGGGACTGGACCAGGGATCGGACCCGGTGGACCCGGTGGATCCGGCCGGTCCCGTCGGCCCCGTCGGTCCCGTCGGCCAGGCACGATGACCGACGGTCTCATCCTCTACGTTCCGGGGTCGGTGATGATCCTGGCGCTGCTGATCAAGGCGCCGACCCTGCGCCGGGGCTGGGACCAGCCGCTCATGCGGGCCGTGTGCACCCTGCTGGTCGTCGGCTGCCTCGTGATGTTCCTGGCGGCGCCGCCCACGATCTCCGCCGTCAACCGGCTCACCGGAATCGTCAACTTCTCGGCCCCGCTGGTGTACGGCGTGCTCACCGCGTTCTCGGGGTCCTGCATCGTCCTGGTCCTGCAGTGGGGCGGCGGGCCGCCCGCGGTGGTGCGGCGCGCGACCCGGCTGACGGTGGCCGCGTTCGGCGCCGTCACGCTGCTCATCGTCGTCCTGTTCGTGCTCGGCGACGCACCGGTGGAGCGGCTGCGCGACCTGGACACGTACTACGCCAACACGCCCTGGCTGCGCGAGATGATCGTCTGCTACCTGCTCGCCCACACCGTGGGCAGCTCGACGCTCACCCTGCTGTGCTGGAAGTGGCTGCTGCGCGTCCGCCCCTCGCTGCGCCCGCTGCGCACCGGACTGGCCCTGATCATGCTCGGCGGCGTGCTGGACCTGGGTTACCTGGTCAGCAAGTGGGCGGCGGTGGGCGCCCGCTGGACGGGCCGCGACTGGGACGGGCTGTCCACGTACGTGGCCCCGCCGTTCGCCTCCGCGGCGGCCCTGATGGTGGGCTCGGGGTTCATCGTGCCGCTGGTCGGCGGCTCGGCGGCCTGGCGCGACTTCAGCCGGTACCGGCGGCTGCACCCGCTGTGGAAGGCGCTGCGCGGATTCGCCGCGTCGAGCGTGACGACGGTTCCGCTGACCTGGTGGTCGCCGATCGGGATCCGGCTCATCCACCGCGAATCGGTGATCGACGACGGGATCCTGGCCCTGGGCCGCTGGTTCGACCCGGCCGTCCGGGGCCTCGCCCACGAGGCCGCGCTGCGCCAGGGCCTGCCCGAACCGCAGGCTTCGGTCGTGGCCGACGCGGCCATGCTCGCCGCGGCCTGCCGGCGCCGGGAGGCCGCCGAGGCAGCGCAGGCGGCGGCGCAGGCGGCACAGGCCGCGGATGCCGCGGACCGGGCCGGTGCCGGCGGCGCCGGGCGGGATCCGGCCGGTGCAGTACCGCGGCTGCCCGGATCGAAAACGCATGGAGCCCCGCCGCGTGCTGCACCTTCCCGCGGAGTCAGCAACTCCCCCAACGCTGCGTCCGGAACAAGAG
>NZ_JBHYVA010000699.1:0-4421 GCF_042750055.1 Streptomyces sp. NPDC059456 | reverse complement strand
ATTATTCCACGCGCCCCCCCCTCCCCCCACCCCGCCCGGGCCTCTTTTAATCCCCTAATACTACCCCGCGGGGCCCCCCTTATTCCCGGCGCCCACGGCTTCTTCGCTTGTCCGGGCGAACCCGAAGGGTCAGACGGTCTCGGGGAGCTCTTCGAGGCCCTCGGCGACCAGCTTCGCGAGGCGGTCCAGCGCCGCCTCGGCACCCTCGGCGTCGGACGCGAGGACGATCTCCTCGCCGCCCTGCGCGCCCAGGCCCAGCACGGCGAGCATGGACGCGGCGTTGACGGGGTTCCCGTCGGCCTTCGCGATGGTCACCGGGACACCGGAAGCGGTCGTCGCACGGACGAAGATCGAGGCGGGACGAGCGTGCAGGCCCTCGGCCCACCCGACGTTGACGCGGCGCTCTGCCATGGTGATGCCCTTCAGGTTCTTACGGGTTGTCTAGACCAGTCTCTCACGACGCCTCGCATGCTCCGACCGACCTTCGGCCCGGATCCTCCGCCGCTCGGCCTACCCCAGCTTGCACTGGTTTGACCCCGTCTGCCGCGTGCGCCGCGCAGGGAGCCGTCCGGCCGGTCCTGGCCTTAAGATCACCGCATGACCACCCCGTCGGACCCCTCGTACCCGGCCCACTGGGAAGCGGACGTCGTCCTTCGCGACGGCGGCACCGCCCGGATCAGGCCCATCACCACCGAGGACGCGGGCCGGCTGGTCAGCTTCTACGAGCAGGTCTCCGACGAGTCGAAGTACTACCGCTTCTTCGCGCCCTACCCCCGGCTCTCCGACCGCGACGTGCACCGCTTCACGCACCACGACTACGTGGACCGGGTCGGCCTCGCGGCGACCGTCGGCGAGGAGTTCATCGGCACCGTCCGCTACGACCGGATCGGCCCCGACGGCCGGCCCGCCTCCGCCCCCGCCGACGAGGCCGAGGTCGCCTTCCTCGTCCAGGACGCCCACCAGGGCCGCGGGGTCGCGTCCGCACTCCTCGAACACATCGGCGCGGTCGCCCGCGAACGGGGCATCCGCCGGTTCGCGGCCGAGGTGCTCCCCGCCAACAACAAGATGATCAAGGTGTTCACGGACGCCGGTTACCAGCAGAAGCGCAGCTTCGAGGACGGCTCCGTCCACCTCACCCTCGACCTGGAACCCACCGCCGAATCCCTCGCCGTGCAGCGGGCCCGCGAGCAGCGCGCCGAAGCCCGCTCCGTACAGCGGCTGCTGGCCCCCGGCTCGGTGGCCGTCATCGGCGTCAGCCGCTCCGGCGGGGGCGTCGGCGCGGCCGCCCTGCGCAACCTGCGCGACAGCGGCTTCCGCGGGCACCTCTACGCCGTGAACGAGGCGGCCACCGCCGATCTGCTGGACGGCGTACGGGCCTACCGCGCGCTCGGCGACATCGACGCCCCGGTCGACCTCGCGGTGATCGCGGTCCCGGCCGCGCGGGTCCCCGAGGCCGTGGCCGCCTGCGGGGAGCACGGCGTGCAGGGGCTCGTGGTGCTCTCCGCCGGGTACGGGGAGAGCGGCCCGGCCGGGCTCGACCGGCAGCGCGAACTGGTGCGCCAGGTCCGCTCGTACGGGATGCGGCTGATCGGGCCGAACGCCTACGGCGTGATCAACACCGCGCCCGAGGTCGGGCTCAACGCCTCCCTGACCCCCGCGCCCGCCCCGATCCGCGGCCGCATCGGACTGTTCACCCAGTCCGGGGCCATCGGCATCTCGCTGCTCTCCGCGCTGCTGCGGCGGGGCGCGGGGCTGTCGTCCTTCGTCTCCGCGGGCAACCGGGCGGACGTCTCCGGCAACGACATCCTCCAGTACTGGTACGAGGACGAAGCCACCGACGTCGCGCTGATGTACCTCGAAACCCTCGGCAACCCGCGGAAGTTCACCCGCCTCGCCCGCCGGACGGCGGCCGTGAAGCCGGTCGTCGTCGCGCGGGGAGGCCGCCACACCCCCGCCGGGCACGTGGTCCCCGGCACCCGGCTGGCGGACACCACGGTCTCCGCACTGCTGCGGCAGGCGGGGGTGATCCGGGTCGACACGGTCACGGAGCTGGTGGACGTCGGCCTGCTGCTGGCCTCGCAGCCGCTGCCCGCCGGACCGCGGGTGGCCGTCCTCGGGAACTCGGAGTCGCTCGGCGTCCTCACCTACGACGCGTGCCTCGCGCAGGGGCTGCGGCCCGCCGTCCCGCTGGACCTGACGACGGCGGCGACGCCGGAGGACTTCCGGACGGCACTGGGCGCCGCGCTGGCCTCCGCCGACAACGACGCGGTGATCGTCACGGTGATCCCGTGGGTGAACGAGCAGGCGCCCCAGGACGACCTGGCCGGAGCCCTGCGGGACGCGGTCGCCGGCCATCCCGGCAAGCCGGTCGCCGTGGTCCACGTGGAGCTGGCGGAGCTCGTCGACGCGCTGTCCCCGGCGGGGGTGCCGCCCGGGACCGGCGCCCGCACCGGCCCGGTGCGACCCACCCCCTCGGGCGCGCCGCCCGAGGGAACCGCGCTCCCGCGCCCCGGCACCCCGTACCCGGACGCGGCCGCACCCGCTGCCTCCACACCCGCCGCCACGGCGCCCGCAGCCGGCGGCGCCGGCCGCAGCGAGGCCCCGGACGGGCGGATCCCCGCGTACCCGGCCGCCGAGCGGGCCGTCCGGGCCGTCGCCGAGGCCGTCCGGTACGGGCAGTGGCGGCGGGCCAACGCCGACGCCGGCCAGGTCCCCGCGTACGAGGACATCGACGAGGCCGGGGCCGCCGCCCGGCTCGCCGGCCTGCTGGCGGACGCCGGCGACCGCGTGCTCACCCTCACCGAACCCGACGCCGGAGCGCTGCTCGCCCACTACGGGATCCGGGTGCTCCCCACCCTGCCCGCGCCCTCGGCGGACGACGCGGCCGCGGCGGCGCGGACCCTGGGCTACCCCGTCGCCCTCAAGACCACGGCCCCGCACCTGCGCCACCGCGCGGACCTCGGCGGCGTACGCCTCGACCTCACGACCGAGGCCGACCTGCGCCGCTCGTACGAGGAGCTCACCGACCTGCTGGGAACCCCCGCGGAGCTGCTGCCCGTCGTCCAGGCCATGGTGCCCCGCGGGGTCGACACCGTCGTGCGGTCCGTGATCGACCCTGCCGCGGGCGCCGTCCTCTCTTTCGGGCTGGCCGGCGTCGCCTCCGAGCTGCTCGGCGACACCGCCCACCGCCTCGTCCCGGCCACCGACCGGGACGCGGCCGGGCTGATCCGGTCCATCCGGGCCGCCCCCCTCCTGTTCGGCTGGCGCGGCAGCGACCCCGTCGACACCGCCGCCCTCGAAGAGCTCCTGCTGCGGTTGTCCCGGCTCGTCGACGACCACCCCGAGGTGGTGGGCGTCACCCTCGAACCGGTCGTCGTCGCCACCGAGGGGCTCTCCGTGCTCAGCGCCACCGTCCGGGTGGCCCGTCCGCCCGCCCGCACCGATCTCGGTCCCCGGACACTCCCCAGCTACTGAGCGGGTACGGGGCGCCCGGGGCGCCCCGTACGGGCCTTAGGATGGACCCCATGGCGAAATCCGGTACGACGACCCAGGGGCTGCGCACGGCGATCGAGCGCAGCGGCTACTACCCGGCCCTCGTGGCCGAGGCCGTGGAGGCCGCGGTGGGCGGCGAGCCGATCTCGTCGTACCTGGTCCACCAGGAGACGACGTTCGACTCCAACGAGGTGCGCCGGCACGTCACGGTCCTGGTCCTGACCGGGAACCGCTTCATCGTGAGCCACACCGACGAGCAGGCCGCCGACGCCGGGTCGCCGTCCCCGTACGCGACCACCTCCACCGAGTCCGTCAAGATCGGCGCGATCTCCTCCGTGGTGCTCAGCCGCGTCGTCGCCAACCCCGAGTCGTACACCCCCGGCACCCTGCCCCGCGAGGTCGTCCTGACCATCGGCTGGGGCGCGGTCTCCCGGATCGACCTGGAGCCCGCCGCCTGCGGCGACCCGAACTGCGACTCCGACCACGGTTACACGGGCAACTCCACCGCCGACGACCTCAGCCTGCGCGTCAGCGAGGCCGGCGACGGCCCGGAGGCGGTCCGCCAGACCCTCGTCTTCGCGCAGGCGCTCAGCGAGGCAACAGCGGCGACGTCCCAGTCCGCCCGCTGATGGCCTACTCCGTACCGTCGAACTGGGACGAGCCGGAACTGCTGGACCTGTCCGGCGCCCCCGTGCCCGAGTACGGCGCCGGCTCGCTCGCCGACCTGCTGCCGACCCTCGTGGCGGGCCAGGGCGTCCCCGGGTACACCGCCGCCATCGCCGAGCTCACCCCGGCCGACCGGAACTGCGTGTTCCTGGTCGACGGCATGGGCTGGGAGCAGATCAAGGCCCACCCGGACGAGGCCCCGTACCTGACCTCCCTGCTCGGCAGCTCGCGCGGCGGCACCGGCCGCCCGATCACCGCGGGCT
>NZ_JBHYVA010000698.1:0-4422 GCF_042750055.1 Streptomyces sp. NPDC059456 | reverse complement strand
GCCGGGGAGACCTGACCGCGCCTTCAGGACCCTCAGGACTCCTTCAGCGGCCCTCCCCCACCATCGACTGGCATGAGCGCGCACCGGAGGAAGACCAGCCACCCCGCCCGTCGCCCCCGCCGGCAGCGGCGCCGGCCGCGCCGCATCGCCCGCACCCTGCTCGTCACCGTCTGCGCGGTGGCCGTCACGGCGGCCGCCGGCGCCTGGTACGCGTACCGGGACCTCGTCGGCAGCATCGGCAGCTCCGAGGCCCTCGACGGCGCGCAGAAGTCGCAGCACGGGGACACCAACATCCTGCTGATCGGCCTGGACAGCCGCCGCGACCAGAACGGCGAGAAGCTGCCCGACGCGGTCCTCGACGAACTGCACGCGGGCAGCTCCGACATCGGCGGCTACAACGCGAACACGCTGATCCTGCTCCACGTCCCCGGCGACGGCAGCCGGGCGAAGGCCTTCTCGGTCCCGCGCGACGACTTCGTCCCCGTCCCCGGCCACGGAAAGGACAAGATCAAGAAGGCGTACGGGCTGGCGAAGGCCGCCGAGGAGGAGCGGCTGGCGGCCCGCGGCGTCGCGGACGGCAGGGAACGGGAGCGTGCGGGGCGGGAGGCCGGCCGCAAGGCGCAGATCGAGACGGTCCGCAACTTCCTGGGCGTCCCGGTCGACCACTTCGCCGAACTCAATCTGGCCGGTTTCCACCACCTGGCGGACGCACTGGGCGGCGTACCGGTGTGCCTGAAGAAGCCGGTGCGGGACCGGTACTCGGGCGCCGACTTCCCGGCGGGCCGGCAGACCCTGAACGGCCGGCAGTCCCTGGCCTTCGTCCGGCAGCGGCACGGTCTGGACAGGGGCGATCTGGACCGGACGAAGCGGCAGCAGGCCTTCCTGGCGGGGGCCACGCAGAAGCTGAACTCGGCCGGGACCTTCACCGATCCGGTCAAGCTGATGAAGCTGATCGACGCCGCGAAACAGGACGTGGTGACGGACCGGGGGTGGGACCTGCTGTCGTTCCTGAAGCAGGCGAAGAACCTGTCCGGCGGGAAAGTGTCCTTCACGACACTGCCCGTGGAGCGGTTCGGAAGGAACCATGGGGAGGACATAAACGTCGTAGACGATATGAAGATAAAGCGCCTCATTGCCGAGCAGATCGGACCGCAGGCCTCCGCGACCGCGACCGCTCCGGATGCGGGCGACGCGCAGGGGACGCCACCGGGAGGCGCCGGCCCCGCTCCGGCCGCGTCGGACCCGCCCGCCCCGGCGGACGCGGGCGGCGGCCCCGCCATCGACGGTGGCGGCATCCCGTGCGTGGACTGAGGCCGCTGACCACGGCGGGCGCGCGCCGCCGTACCGAGGCGCTGCTCCTCGTCTTCGTCGTCGCCCTCACCGTCTTCGGGCACGCCAGTGCCGGTCTGGCGATGAACGGCGAGCTGCCCGCCAACCTCACCGGCTTCACGATCAGCATGTCGCTGCTGGCGCTGGTCGGGCACCTGGGCGTGCGCCGGTTCGCGGCGTACGCGGATCCGCTGATCCTGCCGCTCGCGATGCTGCTGTCGGGGCTGGGGCTGGTGCTGCTGCACCGGCTCGACCAGTCGTACATCGCGCGGTACGGGGGCGACGCGAACGCGCCCGGGCAGCTGATGTGGACGGTCATCGGCGTGGCCGCCTGCCTCGCGGTCGTGGCGCTGCTGCGCGACCACCGGCTGCTCCAGCGGTTCATCTACATCACGATGGCCGTGGCGCTGGTGCTGCTGATCGCGCCGGCGTTCTTCGGCGCGGACACGTACGGTGCGAAGCGGTGGATCATCCTCTTCGGGTTCTCGCTCCAGCCGGGCGAGTTCGTCAAGATCATGATCTCGGTCTTCTTCGCGGGGTACCTGGTCATCCACAGGGACTCGCTGGCCCTGACGGGCCGGAAGTTCCTCGGGGTGCGGCTGCCCCCGATGCGGCAGCTCGGGCCGATCATCACGGTGTGGATCGTGTCGCTGCTGGTGCTGGTCTTCGAACGCGACCTGGGGACGTCGCTGATCTTCTTCGGCGTGTTCGTGGTGATGCTGTACGTCGCCACCGAGCGCACCAGCTGGATCGTGACGGGCCTGCTCATGGCGGGCGTCGGCGCGTTCGTGGTGGGCTCGACGGAGCCGCACGTCAAGGGGCGCGTGGCCGCCTGGCTGGAGCCGCTGTCGTACTACTGGAAGGAACGGCCGCCGGGGGTCATCTCGGACCAGTCCGCGCAGGCGCTGTTCAGCTTCGGCACGGGCGGCATGTCGGGCACCGGGCTGGGGATGGGCCATCCGGAGCTGATCGGCTTCGCGGGGCGCAGCGACTTCATCCTGACCACGGTGGGCGAGGAGCTGGGCCTGGCCGGGGTCATGGCGGTGCTGGTGCTGTACGCGCTGCTGGTCCAGCGGGGGCTGCGGATGGCGCTGGGTGCCCGCGACCCGTTCGGGAAGCTGCTGGCGGTGGGGCTGTCGGCGGCGCTGGCGCTCCAGGTCTTCGTGGTGGCGGGCGGTGTGACGGGCCTGATCCCGCTGACCGGCAAGGCACTGCCGTTCCTGGCGAAGGGCGGCTCGTCGCTGCTGGCCAACTGGATCATGATCGCCCTGCTGCTGCGCATCAGCGACAGCGCGGAGCGCCAGCGCGAGGCGGATGCCCGCGGGCCGGTGGAAACGACGATCACCCCGGTGGTGACGGCCCCGCAGGCGCGGAGCGCATAGGCCCGGGCCCGGGTCCGGGGCCCCGCCCGGCGGCCGGCAGCCGGCGGCCCGCGCTCTAGAGGTAGTCCTCCAGACGGCCTATCTGGTAGCCCTGTTCCTGGATGCGCTGGAGCATGCGGGTCGTCATCTGGATCTCCGTGGCGCCCTTGAGCTCGGAGGGGCCGCGGAAGTGGGCCAGGATGATGTCGCCCGGCTTGAGGGCGGAGCCCTCGGCGTACTGGAAGTTGTTGATCTGCATCGACACGCGCCACAGGATGACCTGCGAGATGCCGCACTCGGAGGCAGCCTTGAGGGTGTCGTCGTTGTAGTTGCCGTAGGGCGGGCGGAAGCGGGTCGGCTTGGCGCCGAAACGCTTCTCCAGGTGTTCCTGCTGCCCGCATATCTCCTTCTTCTGCGCCGCGAAGGGCAGGGTCCGGAGGTTCGGGTGCGTCAGCGTGTGGTTGTTGATCGTGCTGCCGGAGCCGTTGTCGCGGAGCTTCTCGAAGTGCCCGTAGTCCGACGAGGCGATGTTGTCCGTGAGGAACATGCTGATCGGCAGCTTGAGGTCGGCCGCCATCTTCAGGAACTCGGGGTCCTTCTCCGCGCCGTCGTCGAAGGTCAGGAAGACGACCTTGTCGCCGGCCGGGACGGGTATTCGGTCCACCACCCGCGCCTTGCCCGGGGCCGCCGGGGCGAGGGAGGGCTTCTGGGCCGGCTTGGGGGCGAAGCGGAGCGGGGCCGACAGGCCCCACTTCTTGTACGCGTCGTCCCCCGGCGCGGCAGCGGCCGGCGACTGCGACTGCGACGGGCTCGCGGTCGGCGACTGCTGCGCCTCCGTCGTCTTGCGGCCCAGCCGTTCGATCGGGTCCACGCTGTTCCCGCATCCCGTCAGGGACAGCGCGAGCGCGCCGGCCGCCAGCGATCCTGCCGTCAACCGGCGCGCGTACCTCACAAGTAGTCCTCCAGGCGGGCCACGGCGTACCCCTTGTCCGTGACGGTCTTCATGACATGACGGATCATGTCAGGCATGGTCCCCTTCCAGTCCTCCCGCCCTCGGAAATGAGTCAGGATGATGTCTCCAGGGTGGAGGTCCCGGTCCCATTCCCGCCAGTCCATGCGGTTCACGAAGGCCTCCGCGTTCCACAGCGGGACCGCCTTGATGCCGCAGGACTTCGCCGCGCGCAGCGTGTCCTGGTTGTAGTTGCCGTACGGCGGCCGGAAGAGCGTCGGCCGCTTGCCGAACTGCTTCTGCATGGTGTCCTGCTGGCCGCAGATCTCCTCGTGCTGCTCCTCGTAGGAGAGGGCCGGCAGGTAGCGGTGGTTGAGCGTGTGGTTGTTCAGGGTGACGCCGGCGGCCTGCATCTCCTTGAAGTAGGGGTAGTTGTCGCGGACGAGGTAGTCGCTGAGGAACGCCGTGTACGGGATCTTCAGCTCCTTCATCATCTTCAGGAACTCGGGATCCTTCTCCGCGCCGTCGTCGATCGTCAGGAAGACGACCTTGTCCTCGGTGGGGACGGTGGTGAAGACGGGCGGGAGGTCCTCCTGCCCCTCGACCTCGAAGCCGTCGCGGGTGCTGATCTCGGGCTTCGTCTTCGGGGCGGGCGGCGCGGTCAGCGGCGGCTTGGCCAGCTTCCACTTCCTGGCCGCGGCGACCAGGGCCTGCTGGGCGGTCTTCAGCTGCTCGGCCGGGTTCGCGACCGCGCCCGCGGCGCCCGCGGGGGTGTCCGCGCCC
>NZ_JBHYVA010000697.1:0-4434 GCF_042750055.1 Streptomyces sp. NPDC059456 | reverse complement strand
TTTGTTTATAACACACCCCCCTGCCGAGAGACTCGTCTATGTGCCCCACGTGGCGCTCTCCCAGGTCAACATCTTCCGCGGCGCCAGCCCCCAGGAGTCCCTCCAGCGGGTCTTCGGCGGGCAGGTCGCCGGCCAGGCGCTGGTGGCCGCCGGCCGCACCACCGAGAGCGACCGCCCGGTCCACTCGCTGCACGCGTACTTCCTGCGCCCGGGCATCCCCGGGGTGCCGATCGTGTACCAGGTGGAGCGGGTGCGCGACGGGCGGTCCTTCACCACGCGCCGCGTCACCGCGGTCCAGCAGGGCAAGACGATCTTCAATCTCACCGCCTCCTTCCATCATCCGGAGGAGGGCAGCATCGAACACCAGCTGCCTCCCCGACTCGACTTCCCCCACCCCGAGACGCTCCCGAAGGTCGTGGACGAGATCCGCGAGCACTTGGGCGCGCTGCCCGAGGCACTGGAACGGATGGCCCGCCGCCAGCCGTTCGACATCCGGTACACGGACCGGCTCCGCTGGACTCCCGAGGAGCTCAAGGACGCCGATCCGCGCAGCGCGGTGTGGATGCGCGCGGTCGGCCCGCTGGGCGACGACCCGCTCGTGCACACCTGCGCCCTCACCTACGCCAGCGACATGACCCTCCTCGACGCCGTGCGCATCCCCGTGGAGCCCCTCTGGGGCATGCGCGGTTTCGACATGGCCTCGCTGGACCACGCCATGTGGTTCCACCGGCCGTTCCGCGCCGACGAGTGGTTCCTGTACGACCAGGAGTCGCCCATCGCGCACGGCGGCCGGGGCCTGGCCCGCGGCCGCATCTACGACGTGGAGGGCAGGCTGCTGGTCTCCGTGGTCCAGGAAGGCCTCTTCCGCCCGTACGGCGAGAACGCGGCCAAGCCGGCCGTGTCCCCCCAGTAGTCCGACCCGTCCCCGAAGAACTGAGCACGCCCATGCCCACCTCCGCCCTCCCCTGCCCCTGCGGACTGCCCGCCGCCTACCCGGAGTGCTGCGGCCGCTTCCACTCCGGTGCGCAGCAGGCGCCCACCGCCGAGCTGCTGATGCGCTCCCGCTTCAGCGCGTTCTCCGTCGGTGACACCGCCTACCTGCTGCGGTCCTGGCACCCGAGCACCCGGCCCGGCCGGCTCGACCTGGATCCCGGACAGCGCTGGGAGCGCCTGGAGATCCTCGCCACGGAGCGCGGCGGGATGTTCGAGACGGAGGGTTCGGTGGAGTTCCGGGCGCACTACCGCGAGGGCCGGCACTCCGGTTCCCTGCACGAGCACAGCGCCTTCACGCGGGAGGCCGGGGCCTGGGTCTACGTCGGCCCCCTCTCCCCCGTCGACTTCGACTGAGCGCGCGCCCCGGTCAGCGCGAAGTCCAGGCTGGTGCGGTACCAGTGGATCTCGTCCGGCAGCTCCGCCCGCAGCAGGCGGAGCGCCACGGCGGCCGCGGCCGGGGCCTGTGGATGCCCGTACGGCGGGGGCGGGGCGAGCGCGGCGAGGACGGTCCGCTCCTGCGGATCGGGCACGGCCTCCCGCAGCTCGCCCTCCGGGAGTACGGAGGCGACGACGGCGGCCCGCTCCCAGGGGTCGGCAGTACGTCTCAGCAGCAGCCCCACATGCCGACCGCGCCATTTCCGGGGCCTCAGGTCCGCCCTGGCCTCCAGCAGCTCCCGGTCCGCCGGGGGTGCGCCCCCGCGCAGCATCGCCGCCTCCCGGCCCGCGAACTCCCGTAGCTCCGCGTCCAGATAGAGCCACACCACGCTCCGGTAGCGGTTGATCCGGTATCCCACCGGGGTGATGTGCCCGCAGCGCGCCAGCCGGGTGAACCGGCCCGGGCTGACGCCCAGCACCACGCCCGCTGCCTCGGATCCGGCCACGGCCTCGACCCGCGCGCGCAGCGTCGCCGGGTAGCCCTCCGCCGACCGGATCCGCTCCAGCTCCGCCCGGGTGTAGCGCGCGGGCCCTCCCGGCGCCGGCGGCCCGGCGCGCACGATGCCCAGCTGGACGGCCCGGGCGAACTCGGTCCGGGTCAGCCCCAGTTCCCGGGCGGCCCGGGCGCCGCCCACCGCCGTATGCGGCAGCGGTTCCCCCCGTAACACCGGCGGCCCGGCCGTCCGGACCACCGGAAGCGCCCCGGCCTCCGGCAGCACCCCGGCCCCTGGCAGTGCCCGGGCCGCTGAGCGAGACCGGACCACCGGGTGAGCCCGCGTCCGTACCCCCGAGCCGGCCGGCACCCACGCCCGCACCCGCACCCCTGTGTCCGGCAGCGCGGTCCCCGGCTGCGTCGCGATGTCCATGACGGTCCTCCCCCACACGAGACGATTACTCTGTGTGAAGACCGTAACCCAGTGCTACGACGGTCGGCGAGCCCTGTGGAAAACTCGCGATCAGCCCCCGGTGATCCGCCGCTCCGCCACACCCAGGTGTTCGCCGACCCGGTTGACCAGCAGCGTCATCTCGTACGCGACCTGACCGATGTCGGCCTCGGCAGCGCTGAGCACGCACAGCGAACTCCCCGCTCCCGCCGCCATGACGAACAGGACGCCGTCGTCGTACTCGACCATCGTCTGCCGCACCTCGCCCGCCCGGAAATGCCGGCCCGACCCCTTCGCCAGGCTCTGCAACCCCGCCGCCACCGCCGCCAGATGCTCCGAGTCCTCCCGGGCCAGCCCCGCGCTCGCACCCGTCACCAGACCGTCGTTGGAGAGCACCACCGCATGCCTGACCTGCTGGACCCTGCGGGTCAGATCGTCGAGCAGCCAGTCGAGCTGCTTGTCCAGTGCCATTTCGAGCCCCTCCCCGTCGACGCCGCCGCCATGGCGGCGCCCCACCCCGCGTAGTAAGTGCCGCCAGCCTTCCCCACCAGCGCCTTTGGGGCAAGGAGGATGTCCCCATGGCGAAGAAGATGACTCAAGAGGAATGGCGGGCATTCGTCTCGTACGGGACCCGCACCGGCAAGCTGTCCACCGTGCGCGAGGACGGCAGCCCGCACATCGCCCCCGTCTGGTTCCTCCTCGACGGCGATGCGTTCGTGTTCAACACCGGGAAGAGCACGGTCAAGGGACGCAACCTGCTGCGCGACGGCCGCGTCGCGCTCTGCGTGGACGACGACCGTCCGCCGTACTCCTACGTCCTCCTCCAGGGACGCGCCGAGATCAGCGAGGACCTGGAGGAAATGCTCCCCTGGGCCACGAGAATCGCCGCCCGGTACATGGGCGAGGAGCGCGCCGAGGCCTTCGGCCGCCGCAACGCCGTCCCCGGCGAACTCCTCGTCCGCGTCCCCGTCGACAAGGTGATCACCGTCGACGGCATCACCCACTGACCCGGGGCCGGGCACCGCCTCCCCGCCGCACGCCCCTCACACCGAATCGGCCTGCGGCCCCACCGAGTCCAGCAGCCGGGCGGTGTGCACCCGCCCGGCGTACTCGACCAGCCTGATCAGCACCTCCTTCCCCGAATCCTTGTCCCGCACATCGCACAGCACCACCGGCGTCCCGGACTCCAGGTCCAAGGCCTTGGACACCTCGTGCGCCCCGTACCTGCGCGCGTCCGTGAAGCAGTTGACAGCCACCACGAACGGAATGCGCCGGTCCTCGAAGTAGTCCACCGCCGGGAAACAGTCCTCCAGCCGGCGCGTGTCCGCGAGCACCACCGCCCCCAGCGCGCCCTGCGACAACTCGTCCCACAGGAACCAGAAGCGGTCCTGCCCCGGCGTTCCGAACAGGTACAGCGACAGTCCGGACCGGATGGTGATCCGCCCGAAGTCCATGGCCACCGTGGTGGTCGTCTTGTGGGCGACCCCGCCCGTGTCGTCGACCAGTTCGCCCGCTTCGCTGAGCAGTTCCTCCGTACGCAGCGGGCGGATCTCGCTGACCGCGCCGACCATCGTGGTCTTGCCGACCCCGAACCCGCCCGCCACGAGTATCTTCAGCGCGAGCGCAGCCAGTTCCCCGTCGTCCTCCTGATCCACATCCGGCCCGCCGGGTCCGTCGTGGTGTTGTTCCATCACAGCGCTCGCAATCCCTCGATGACTTCACGCAAAATCCGCTCGTCCGGCAGCCGGGCGGGCGGCACCGGCCGGCTGACCTTGACGTGCCCGCCCTCCAGCAGGTCCCCGAGCAGCACCCGCACCACGCCCACCGGCAGGTCCGCGTCCGCGGCGAGTTCCGCCACCGACTGGGTCTCGGAGCGGCACAGCCCGAGCAGCGCCCGGTGTTCGGGGCCCAGCAGCGACTCGGCCGCCACGTCGGGACCGTCGGCGTCGACGACCACCAGCGCGATCAGGTCGAACCGGACCCCGTGGGGCCCCGGCTTCGTCCGCCCGCCCGGCATGGCGTACGGGCGGACCATCGGGCCCGCCTCGGCGTCGTACCCCGGGCCGCGCCCCGGCCGGCCCGCCCCGCGCAACCCGCGGCCCGGGGGCGCGCCGCGACACAG
>NZ_JBHYVA010000696.1:0-4445 GCF_042750055.1 Streptomyces sp. NPDC059456 | reverse complement strand
CGACAGCACCGAGCTGAGCAGTTCGACGGACGGGCGGACCGCCGCCGGGTCGAGCTGGCTCAGCACGTCGTGGCGGCCCGCGTCGGCCGCGTCGGCGAGCACTTCCTCGCGTACGTCGGCCCCGAAGAGCGCTTCGAGCTCCTGCGACCATTCCCGGGCCGAGGGGAACGAGGCCTCCTGGCCGCCGCCGTTGCCCCAGCCGCCTTCGAGGTCGGCGGAGCCCTCGCCGCGGCCGGAGCCGTACAGCTCGTCGAGGGCGTGGGCGTAGCGGCGGGCGCCGGCGGGGAGCCGGTCGCGCTCGCGGCCGAGCAGCAGGCGCCAGCGGTCGGCGGGGGCGAGCCGCCGGTCCGCGTGCGTGGCGTCGGGGGCGGGCGGCAGCGGTACGTCCGCCCCGGCGGCGGGGCCGGGTTCGGGAGCCGGGTCCTGCGGCCGGGCCTGCAGCGGCAGGGCCGCGAGCGCCGCGGCGCCGGCGGCGTCCGCGGCGGCCCACAGCGCGAGCAGGGCGGGCGGTGCGTCGAGGGACAGGTCCAGCCGGTCGCCGAGCCGCTCGGTGACGGTGTCCAGCAGCCGGGCGCGGGCGGCCGGTGCGAGGACGTCGAAGCCGCCGCGCAGGGCGGGCAGCCGGTCCAGGAACTCCTGGTCGGCGAGGCCGTCGATCCGGTCGAGGACCGGGGTGAGGGCGGCCGCGGAGGACTGGAGCAGCGGTCCCGCGGCGGCCAGGACGCCGCCGAGGCGGCGGGCGAGGGAGCGCCGGCCCTCGGGGGTGCCTGCGGCGTCGATCCAGCCGGCGGTGCGGTCGCCGAGGCCGTCGGCGGGATCCAGATCGAGGAGGACCCGTACGGCCAGTGCCGCGCCCTGCATCAACGGGGATGCGGTGGAGGCCAGTTCCGCCAGGGCGGAGTCCAGCCGCAGGCCCAGGTGCAGGGTGGCGGCACGGTCGGCGAGGGCCACGAGGGCGCGCGCGTCTGCGTGCTCCTCGCTGCCGGCGAGGCCGGGCAGGGAGCGTACGGCGGCTTCGAGCAGCAGGCTCGTGAGCGCGGCGGCGGTGGTGCGGGAGCCGTCGGAGGTTTCCGGGAAATGCCCGCGGGACAGCGCCTCCAGGAGGTCGAGGGAGTCGAGGAGTTCGGGCAGGGTCGCGGTCTGCGGGAGGGTTTCGGCGGCCTCGCCGAGCCGTACGCCGACCAGGTCGGGCAGATCGCAGCGCGCGGCGGCGGCCAGGCCGGTGAGGATCTGGGCCGGGGTCGGACCGCCGTCGGCGGTGGCGCGCCGGGCGGTTTCGCGCAGCGTCCCGGAGGCGGCCTGTGCGGCGGTGACGCCGCGCACGCCGGCCAGGTCGAGGCGGGCCGGGACGGAAGGCGTCCAGGTCAGCCGCCACTTGGTGCCGAGGGCGGTGCCGTCGCCGGTGGCGGCCACGTCGAGGGGCTCCCCGTACGAGGCTCCGCAGACGGCCAGCCGTTGGAGCAGGACCTCGCGGCGGCGGTCGAGCGGGGAGCGCAGCGGGTCGAGGCGGACCTCGCGCGGGGCGGGGTCCTCGGGGCCCGGCAGCCGCAGTTCCGCCAGCTCGGCCTCGACGGAGGGGCCGAGCCCGGAGCGGGGGGCGTGCGGGGTGATCCGGCCGCGGGCGGCCCCGACCAGCACGGCTTCCAGCGCCCGGGCCAACGCCCTTCCACGGCCGAGGAGTTCACCCTGGCCGAGCACGGTGGTGACCGCCTCCAGGAGTTCACCCCGGCCGGGGGCGGGGAGTCCGCGCAGGACGGCCAGGTCGCAGGCGAGCCGCAGCGTCTCGGCGGCCTCGCCGGTCCCGGCGGTGTGCCCGGCGCGGCGCAGCTCCCGGCAGATGCCGGTGACGGCGACGGAGGCGGCGTCGCGCAGCCGCACCGGGTCGCCGCCGGCCTCCAGCACGGCCTGCTGCCAGAGCGGGTCCCGAATGCCGGCGGGGTAGCCGGAGCGGGAGTCGAGCAGATCGAAGGAGTACGGCACGAACGAGGTCACGACCCCGTCGCCGCCGCCCGGCGCCTCGGCGGTGCGTGAACCCCGCCGGACGACGGCGCCGTTCCCGTACCCGGAGTCCGCTTCCCCGGAGCGGGCCTTCGCCTGCCCGCCGAGACCCCGGCCCGCCAACGGGCCCGGGGCGGCGTCCGAGCCGGCTCCGCTCCCCGCCCCGGCAGCCGTCACCGCACCGGCGGTCCCGTCCTCGCCCGGACCGGACCCCGCGACGAGCCCCGGGCCCGCCGCGCCGCGGGTCGACTGCGCCGGCGCCCCGTCAGGGGCGACGCTTCCGGGCTCGGGAGCCGGGGCCGCCGGGCGCCGGTCGCAGGCGCCGTCGGCGAGGAGGGCCGGGGCGTGGAAGGCGCCGATGAGGGCGGCGACCTTCCGGCCCCCGGAGGCGGCGGCGTCGATGACGCCGCGCATACGGGCCTCGCGGGCCAGGTCCGTCGCGGGGACGGGCCCGTCCTGGCGCAGGGCCCAGCCCACGCCGAGGGCGGCCCGCCGGACGGCTTCCGGCGTGCAGCCGGGGGCCAGGACCTCCACGGCCCGGTCCCACAGGTCGTCGCCGTCCCGCCCGGTGCCGGAGGCGGCCAGCGCCTCGGCGAACGACCGCCGAGGAGCCTGCGGCAACGCCGAGGCCGGGCCTGCGCCAACAGCCCCCTGGCGGACGGCGGGACCCACCGCCGCGGCCGGACCGGGGACCGCACCCGTCGTGCCCGCGGGCGGCGGTGCCGGCGCGGCGTGGTCCTCGGGAGCCGCGGCCCGGTCCGGAGCCACGGCCGGCGCCCCGGACGCGGTGCCGCCCGGCCCGGCACCCTCACCCGCGGAGCGGCCCGCGGCGTCGGACCGGACGGTCCAGGCGGGGTCGGCCAGGGGGAGGTCGCAGCAGCGGACCTCCACTCCGTGCGTACGCGCCCAGCGGATCGCCGCCAGTTCCGGGGAGAAGTCCGCGAAGGGGTAGAACGCCAGACCGCCGTCCCGGCCCGTGCCCGCCAGGGCGACGGGGGCCACGGTCTCGGGGTCCGCCAGGTGCTCCAGCCACGGCTGGAAGTCGGCCGGCAGCTCGACGCAGACCACGTCCGGCCGCGCGGCGTCCAGCAGCGTCGGGACCACCGCCGCGAGGGCGGGGCTGTGGTGGCGTACGCCCAGCAGGTACGGCGCGCGGGACGCGGCGAGCGCGTCGACGGCGTCCCGCGGATCGGTCGCCGGTGTCGTCATCGCAGGCTCCCGCGGAGGTCCCACAGGCGGCGCCACATCGCCGAGCCGTCTTCGGCGCGGCGGCGGACCGGGCCGTCCCAGTAGCCCAGCAGGCGGCCGTGGTCGGCGGGGTCGTCCTTGCGGACCACGCCCAGCAGGTGCCCCGGCAGCAGGTCCAGGACGTCGCCGCCGGGCAGGTACGCCGCGGCGACGCCGAGCGAGGCCGCCACCTGGACCGCCTCGGCGGTGGACATGACCGTGCCGGGGCGTTCCACGTCCCAGCCCTCGGCCGAGCGGCCCGAGCGCAGGTCCCGGAAGACCGTGACGAGCGCGTCCAGCACGGCGTCGTCGACTCCGAAGGCCGCGCCCGCCCGCTGCACCGCGGCCACCGCCTGGCGCCGGATCAGGGTGGCTTCGGCGTCCGCGTCCGCGATCGGTGCGACCGTCTCGAAGTTGAAGCGCCGCTTGAGGGCGGCGGACATCTCGGAGACCCCGCGGTCGCGCAGGTTGGCGGTGGCGATGACCGTGAAGCCGGGCGCCGCGGAGACCACCGCGTCCTCGGTGGCGGTCAGTTCGGGCACGCTGACCCGCCGGTCGGACAGGATCGACACCAGGGCGTCCTGTACCTCGGGCAGGCAGCGGGTGATCTCCTCGACCCGCACCACCCGTCCGGTCCGCATCGCCGAGAGCACCGGGGAGTCGACGAGCGCCTGGGAGGTGGGGCCCTGGGCGAGCAGGAGTGCGTAGTTCCAGCCGTAGCGGAAGGCGTCCTCGGTGGTGCCGGCGGTGCCCTGCACGGTGAGGGCGCTGGTACCGCAGACGGCGGCGGCCAGCAGTTCGGACAGCATGGACTTCGCGGTGCCGGGCTCGCCGGTGAGCAGCAGGCCGCGTTCGCCGGCGAGGGTGACGACGCAGCGTTCGACCAGGGCGCGTTCGCCGACGAACTTCGGGGCGATGACCAGCTTGGCCGGGAGTCCGGCGCGCCGGCGTCCGGGCAGGGCCAGTTCGGCTCCCTCGCTGCCGCACACGAAGGTGACGACGGCGCGCGGGGTGAGCGCCCAGCCGGGCGGGCGGGGGCCGGTGTCCTGGGCGGCGAGGAAGGCGAGTTCGACGGCGTGCCGCTCCTCGGCGGGCAGGGCCTGCCGCGTGGCGGCCGGGACGGTTGTTTCGGTCACGGTCATGGCGTTTTTTCCTTCGGGAACGTGCGGGTGGCGAAGTCGGGGAGGGCGGGGGGACGTCGGGGCCGGGCCGGGCGGCGG
>NZ_JBHYVA010000695.1:0-4454 GCF_042750055.1 Streptomyces sp. NPDC059456 | reverse complement strand
GGGGGTGGGGTGGTGGGGGGGGGTGGTGCGTTGCTGGGTCCCTAGTCTGTGGGGGCGGCCAACCCGTCGGCGGCCCCCCCGCCGTTCGTGGCGGGCCCCCCCCCGGGGGTGGGCCCCCTTCCGTCCGTCCGGTCCTGCGCGGGCTAACCGCAGCAGTCCGGCTCCAGTCCCGACGGCAGCTCCAGCCCCCCGAACACCGCCCCGGTGGCCTCGTCCCCGCCCAGCGCGGCCACGGCGAGCAGCAGCGACCCGGCCGTCCAGGTCGTCTGCTCGACCGGCCACACCGCCTGGTCGTCGAAGACGTAGCCCGTCCAGTACATGCCGTTGTCCGCCCGCAGGTGCGTGATGGACCGCAGGACGTCCAGCGCCCGGTCCGACTCGCCGATCGCCCACAGGGCGAGGGCCAGCTCGCAGGACTCCCCGCCCGTCACCCACGGGTTCGGCAGCACGCAGCGCACACCGAGCCCCGGGACGACGAACTCCTCCCAGCGGCTCTCGATCCGCGCCCTCGCCTCGGCGCCGGCGAGCGCACCGCCCAGCACCGGGTAGTACCAGTCCATCGAGTAGCGGGACTTGTCCAGGAACCGCTCCGGGTGCCGCCGGATCGCGTGCCCGAGGGAACCCGCCGCCAGCTCCCAGTCCGGCTGCGGCTCCTCACGGTGCTCGGCGATCGCCAGCGCGCACCGCAGCGCCTGGTGGATCGAGGAGGAGCCGGTGAGCAGCGCGTCCGTGACGGGCGTGCCGTCGGCCTCCCGCTTCCAGCCGATCTCGCCGCCCGGCTGCTGCAGGCCGAGGACGAACTCGGTCGCCGCGTAGACGACGGGCCACATCCGGTCCAGGAACGGGTCGTCGCCGGTGGCCAGGTAGTGGTGCCAGACACCGACGGCTATGTACGCGACGAAGTTGGACTCCCGGCTCGCGTCCTGCGGCTCGGCGGTGTCCACCCCGTCCGGCCGGTCGGCGTACGCCGCGTACCAGGAGCCGTCGGCGTTCTGGTGCCGCGCCAGCCAGTCGTAGGCCCGCTGCGCCGCCTCGTGCTCGCCCGCCGCGTCCAGGGCCATCGCGGCCTCGGTGTGGTCCCACGGGTCTAGGTGGTGCCCGCGGAACCAGGGGATGGCCCCGTCGGAGCGCTGCGCGGCAAGGATGCCGGCCACCGTCCCGGCCGCCTCCTCCGCGGTCAGCACCCCGTCGAGGACCAGGCGTTCGGTGCGCCCGGGCGAGCTCACTTCGCCGCGCCGACGGGAAGGTGCGGCTTCGTCGCGTACGCCACGAAGCTCTTGCCGATGACCGGGTTCAGCGCCTGCTCCGCGAGCCGCGTCGCGAGCGGCTTCTTCATGATGTCCCAGACCAGGAGCTTGTGGTACGCCTTCACCGGCAGCGCCTTGTCGTTGTCGACGCCGAACGCGCACTTGAGCCACCAGTACGGGGAGTGCAGGCCGTGCGCGTGGTGGGTGCCGTACGTCTTGAGACCGGCGGCCGCCATCTTCCCCAGCAGTTCGTCGGCCTTGTAGATGCGGATGTGCCCGCCCTCGACCTCGTGGTAGGCGTCGCTCAGCGCCCAGCAGATCTTCTCCGGGCCGTAGCGCGGCACGGTGATGGCGATGCGGCCGCCCGGCTTGAGGACGCGGACCATCTCGGCGAGCACGCCCTTGTCGTCGGGGATGTGCTCCATCACCTCGGAGATGATGACGACGTCGAAGGACTCGTCGGGGAAGGGCAGGGCCAGCGCGTCGCCCTCCATCGCGGTGGCGGTGGCACCGGCCGGCGCCTCACCGGCCTCCTTCATGGCGGCGAACCACTTGGCGACCTCGCGGATCTCCTCGCCGTTGCGGTCGACTGCGACCACCTGGGCACCGCGCCGGTAGCACTCGAAGGCGTGCCGGCCGGCGCCGCAGCCCAGATCGAGCACACGGTCGCCTGCGGCGAGCGGGAACCGGGAGAAATCGACGGTCAGCACGGGGTCCTGCCTTCGCAATCGCGGGAGTGGAGGGGGTGGAGCGGGTGGCGGGAGGGCCGGGGGCGGCGAGGATGCCGGAGGTGCCCGGGAAGCATCGACGTCATGGAGCGGAGGTCACCGGGCGCTGCGGGTACGGGCCGCCGACCGCTCGATGGCGGCGCGGTACTGCGCGACGGTGCCCTCGGCGGCTCTCGCCCACGTGAACCGGGACAGCACCCGCTCGCGTCCGGCCGCACCCAGGCGGGCCCGCAGCTGCGGATCGCCCAGCAGCCGGCCCAGCGCGGCGGCCAGCGCACCCGCATCGCCGGGCGGCACCGCGAGGCAGGTCTCGCCGTCGGGGCCCGCGACCTCCGGGATGGCACCGCCGGTGGTGGCGACCAGCGGCGTGCCCGTGGCCATCGCCTCGGCGGCGGGCAGCGAGAAGCCCTCGTACAGGGAGGGCACGCAGGAGACCTGCGCGCTGCGCACCAGGTCCACGAGCTCGGCGTCGGTGATGCCCTTGACGAAGCGGACCGCGTCCTGGAGCCCGTACGACTCGATCGCGCGGGCGACCGGCCCCTGCTCGGCGCGCTTGCCGACGACGACCAGGTGCGCCTCGGGCTGCTCGGTCCGCAGCTTCGCGAGCGCCTCGACGAGGTGGACCAGGCCCTTGAGCGGGACGTCGGCGCTGGAGGTCGTCACGATCCGGCCCGGCACCTCGGCGACGGACGCGTCGGGCGACCACAGGTCGGTGTCGGCGCCGATGTGGACGACGTGGATGCGCTCGTCCCGCACGCCCAGGTGCTCGGCGATCTCCTGCCTGGAGGACCCGGAGACGGTCAGCACGGAGGGCAGCCGGCGGGCGACCCGCCCCTGCATCCGCGTGAAGCCGTACCAACGCCGCACGGAGAGCCGCTTCTTGTAGTCCCGCGCGGCGTCGAGGTCCAGCTGCCGGTCCACGGTGATGGGGTGGTGGATCGTGGTGACCAGCGGCGCGCCGAGACCGGCCAGCAGGCCGTAGCCGAGCGTCTGGTTGTCGTGGATGACGTCGAACTGGCCCGCGCGGGCCGCGAGGTGACGCCGGGCCCGCAGCGAGAAGGTCAACGGCTCGGGGAATCCGCCGGTCCACATCGTGGCGACTTCCAGCGCGTCGATCCAGTCCCGGTACTCGTCACGCTTGGGCGTACGGAACGGGTCGGGCTGCCGGTACAGGTCGAGGCTCGGCAATTCGGTCAGCGTGGCACCGGTGTCGAGGACGGGGTACGGCTGCGCGCCGATGACCTCGACGGAGTGCCCCAGCCGCACGAGCTCCCGCGAGAGGTGCCGGACGTAGACGCCCTGGCCGCCGCAGAACGGGTTCCCCTTATAGGTGAGGAGTGCGATGCGCAACGGGCGGTCGCCGTCGGTGGCGGAACCCGCGAAAGGGCTCGTCACCATGGCCTCAGCGGTCACTCTCGGCCCCCTTCTCGCTGCAACTTTCGCCGGAGCGTAACCGCTCGCATAATGTAGAACAAGTTTCAGACTTGATCCGTCGAAGACCATTGAATCTACCGGCCGGAAACCACACCGTAAGAGGCGGAGCAGGTGATTCGCGCCACGGCTCGGGCGCCTGCCATGCTGGCCGCCGATCACCTGACCATCACCCGCCGGACCACCACCGGATCACGACGCGAACAGCCCGGAAGTCAGCACCGCAACGACACGGAACGCCATGGAACGGGACAGATGACAGCGGAAGCGAAAGCCGTCGAGAGAGCCGTCGCCGCGACGGCGTCCCCTCCCCTGACGGAGCGCCAGGAGGCGCGCCGCCGCAGGATCCTGCACGCCAGTGCCCAGCTGGCCGGCCGGGGCGGTTTCGACGCCGTCCAGATGCGGGAGGTCGCCGAGGCGGCCGGGGTCGCGCTGGGCACCCTGTACCGGTACTTCCCGTCCAAGGTGCACCTCCTCGTCGCCACGATGCAGGATCAGCTCCAGCACATGCACACGACGCTCCGCAAACGCCCCCCGGCGGGTGAGGACCCGGCGGCCCGGGTGGCGGAGACCCTCATGCGGGCCTTCCGCGCGCTCCAGCGCGAACCGCACCTCGCGGACGCCATGGTCCGCGCGCTGACGTTCGCGGACCGGAGCGTGAGCCCCGAGGTGGACACGGTGTCCCGGCTGACCACGGCGATCATCCTCGACGCGATGGGCCTGGACGCCCCGCCGACGGCGGAACAGCTCTCCGCGGTCCGGGTGATCGAGCACACCTGGCACTCGGCACTGATCACCTGGCTCTCGGGCCGCGCCTCGATCGCCCAGGTCAAGATCGACATCGAAACGGTCTGCCGCCTGATCGACCTGACGACACCCCCACCCCGAGAAACGGCCTGAACCGGCGGGTCCGGGCACGAAACCCCGGGGCGGAAGAGAACCTGGGGCGGGGCGGGGTCGGCGGGGCGGGTGAGGCGGCGCTGGCGGGGCGGGGTCGGCTGTGCCGACCGGGACCCCCGGGGCGCGGCTTAACGGATCGGGGCCGGTG
>NZ_JBHYVA010000694.1:0-4457 GCF_042750055.1 Streptomyces sp. NPDC059456 | reverse complement strand
TTTTCTTATGTGCTTATTCTGCCCCCGCCCCGGGAGCGGGGGGGTGGGCGTGAGGGGTTCCCCGCACCGCCCCCTCTCACGCACCGTGTGCGGTTACAGCACCTTGGACAGGAACGCCTTCGTCCGGTCGTGCTGGGGGTTGCCCAGCACCTCGCGCGGGTGGCCGGACTCGACCACGACGCCGCCGTCCATGAAGACGAGGTTGTCGCCGACCTCGCGGGCGAAGCCCATCTCGTGGGTCACCACGATCATGGTCATGCCCGACTCGGCCAGGTCCCGCATGACGTCGAGGACGTCGCCGACGAGCTCCGGGTCGAGCGCCGAGGTGGGCTCGTCGAAGAGCATCAGCTTCGGCTCCATGGCCAGCGCGCGGGCGATCGCCACGCGCTGCTGCTGGCCGCCGGAGAGCTGCGAGGGGTAGTTCCCGCCCTTGTCGCCCAGGCCCACGCGGTCGAGCAGCTTGACCGCGCGCTCGCGCGCCACGGCCTTGCTCTCGCCCTTGACCATGACGGGGGCTTCCATGACGTTCTCTATGGCCGTCATGTGCGGGAAGAGGTTGAAGCGCTGGAAGACCATGCCGATCTCGCGGCGCTGCGCCGCGACCTCGCTGTCCTTCAGCTCGTAGAGCTTGTCGCCCTTCTGCTTGTACCCGACCAGCTGGCCGTCCACCGAGAGCCGCCCGGAGTTGATGCGCTCCAGGTGGTTGATGCACCGCAGGAAGGTCGACTTGCCGGAGCCGGACGGGCCGACCAGGCAGAAAACCTCGCGCGGGGCGACCTCGAGGTCGATGCCCCGGAGGATGTGGGCGGCGCCGTACGACTTGTGGACGCCCTCGGCCTTGACCATCGGCTGAGCGGTCATCGCGCGACCTCCGTACGGCGGAACATGTTCAGGTTGGCCTTCAGGCGCTGGAACGGCGTCGGAGGCAGGTTCCGCGTGGAACCACGGGCGAAACGGCGCTCCAGGTAGTACTGGCCGACGCTGAACACACTGGTCAGGGCCAGGTACCAGAAGGACGCCACGAACAGCATCTCCATGATGGCACCGGCCGTGTTGCCGATGTTCGACGAGGCCCGCAGGAGCTCGGTGTACTGCACCGCCGAGACCAGGGAGGAGGTCTTCAGCATGTTGATGAACTCGTTGCCCGTCGGCGGGATGATCACGCGCATCGCCTGCGGGAGCACGATCCGGCGCATGGTCTTCGACTGCGGCATGCCCAGCGCGTGGGCGGCCTCGGTCTGGCCCTCGTCGACCGACTGGATGCCGGCCCGGACGATCTCCGCCATGTAGGCGCCCTCGTTCAGGCCGAGGCCCAGGAGGGCGACCATGAACGGGGTCATGACGTCGACGGTCTCGTTCTTGTAGATCGGACCGAGGTTGATGTACTGGAAGATCAGCGACAGGTTGAACCACACCAGCAGCTGCACGTACACCGGGGTACCGCGGAAGAACCAGATGTAGAGCCAGGAGACGGCGCCCGTCACCGGGTTCTTCGACAGGCGCATCACCGCGAAGACGATGCCGAGCACGAGGCCCAGCGCCATGGCGGAGACGCTGATGATCACGGTGTTGCCGAGACCGCTCAGGACCGCCGGGTCGAACAGCTTGTCGCCGACCGTGGCCCAGATGACGTTGCCGTTGGCGAACGCGTAGGCGATCCAGACGAGCAGCGCGACCACGATCACGCCGCTGACCCAGCGGCCGTAGTGCCGCACCGGGATTGCCTTGATGGCCTCGTACGGGAGGCCCGAGGCACCGGGACCGGCCGGCGGGTTCTCGGCCGGGCCCTTTTCGATCTTGTCAGTCACAATGACTGCCCTTCAGTGGAGCGTGGAGCGCTGGACTTACTGACCTGCGTTGACCGTCGCGGACTTGACGGCACTGTCCTGCACGTTCCACTTCTCCAGCGCCTTGGCGTAGGAGCCGTCCTTGATGATGGCGTCGAGGGCCTGCTTGAGGGCGTCGCGGAGCTGGGTGTTCTCCTTGCTCACGCCGATGCCGAAGAGGCCGACGTCGCTCTGCTGGCCGGCGACCTCGAAGTCGTTGCCGCCACCGGAGGTCTTCACCGTGTAGGCGGCGACCGGGTAGTCGTTCAGGTCGGCGACGGCGCCGCCGGCCTTGACGCGGGTCTGCGCCTCGGCGTCGGTGTCGAAGGCCTGGATGGTGAGCTTCTTGTCGCCGCACTTCTCGGCCTGGGCCTTGAAGGCGTCCTCGTAGATCGTGCCGCGCTGGACGGCCACGGTCTTGCCGCAGAGGTCGTCCATGGACTTGATGCCCTCGGGGTTGCCCTTCTTGACGAGGAGCGAGAGGCCGGAGGAGAAGTAGTCGACGAAGTCGATCCCCTTGCCGATCTTCTGGCCCTTGTCGTCCAGGCCCTCCTGGCGCTTCTTGTTGTCCGTGATCGAGGACATGATCGCGTCTTCGCGGCCGGTGTAGATCGAGGTGATCAGGCCGTCGAAGGTGCCCGCGGTGAACTGCATCTTCACGCCGAGCTGCTTGCCCAGCGCCTCGGCGATGTCGGGGTCGACACCGACGATCTTGCCGCCCTCGACGAATTCCATCGGGGCGTAGGCGGAGTCCGTGCCGATCTTGATGACACCGGCGTCCTGGATCTTCTTCGGCAGCGCCGAGAAGAGCGGGGCGGAGCTGTCCTTCGACGTACCGCCCGAAGGGGTGGACGAGGAACCCTTGTCCGTCTGGTCACCACAGCCGGTGAGGATCAGGGCGCCGGCGACCGCGATCGCGCCGACCGCGGCGATCCGGGACCGGGCGGCGGTCGTACGACGGGTGGTGCTTGCGGTCATGAGCTGGTTCCTCCGGGTGGCTGGGGAAAGCATCCGAGAGCGGTCGGGCACGCACCTTCGAGTGTCGCGACCTCGTGTGATTACGGCATCTTGCCATTCGGACTGACGCATTCAGGCAGTTCGTCAGGTCAAAATCGGATAACGGGTGGGTGGGGGTGCCCAACAGGACTGCGGAATGGGGGCTTCGCGGCCGCAGGAACAGCTGTGACCTGGCCCTTTTGACGGACTATTTGCGGTCCGTCTCGCCCATTGGACAGAGTCCTTTGGACCTTTCGCCGAAAACAGGACAAGCGGTCTACAGTCGAGCAGGAATCGACTCGTCTGAGCGAGCGTTCTTCGGGTACAACGGATCCTTACACCCCTCATCCGGGGCTCAGGGCGCGCGTGCGGCGCGCCCGCGCGTACGAACCTCCCCTTCGCGGAGACGGGCCAACCGTCGATGCGGAGTACGGACGCGGTGCCCGCCCACCCCTTAACCAGGTGTGGTCACCCTCAACGATTCAAAGACTTAAGGGGCCAAGAAAGTGGCAGCGGAGATCGTCAATCCTCGCAGCGACAGCGCGACGGACAACAACCCCGACGCAGTGTTCGCGCTGCACCGGGGCGGCAAGATGGCCATCCAGGCCACGGTGCCGGTCCAGAACAAGGACGACCTGTCCCTCGCGTACACGCCGGGCGTGGCGAAGGTCTGCAGCGCGATCGCGGAGCAGCCCGAGCTCGTGAACGAGTACACCTGGAAGTCCAACGTGGTCGCCGTCGTCACCGACGGCACGGCCGTGCTCGGACTCGGTGACATCGGTCCCGAGGCCTCCCTCCCGGTGATGGAGGGCAAGGCCATCCTGTTCAAGCAGTTCGGTGGTGTGGACGCGGTGCCGATCGCGCTCGCCACCAAGGACACGGACGAGATCGTCGAGACGGTCATCCGTCTCGCGCCGTCCTTCGGCGGGGTCAACCTGGAGGACATCTCCGCCCCCCGCTGCTTCGAGATCGAGCGCCGGCTCCAGGAAGCCCTGGACATCCCGATCTTCCACGACGACCAGCACGGCACGGCCATCGTGACGCTGGCCGCCCTGCGCAACGCCGCGAAGCTGACCGGGCGCACGCTCGGTGACCTGCGCGCCGTGATCTCGGGTGCGGGCGCGGCGGGCATCGCCATCGCCAAGATCCTCGTGGACGCGGGCATCGGCGACGTCTGCGTCACCGACCGCAAGGGCGTCGTCTCCGCGGACCGTTCCGACCTGACGGACGTCAAGGCGGAGATCGCGGGCCTGACGAACAAGACCGGCCAGACCGGTTCCCTGGAAGCGGCCCTCAACGGCGCGGACGTGTTCATCGGCGTCTCCGGCGGCACGGTGCCCGAGGAGGCGGTGGCCTCGATGGCGAAGGACGCCTTCGTCTTCGCCATGGCCAACCCGAACCCGGAGGTCCACCCGGACGTCGCGCACAAGTACGCGGCGGTCGTGGCCACGGGCCGCTCGGACTTCCCGAACCAGATCAACAACGTGCTGGCGTTCCCGGGCATCTTCGCGGGCGCCCTGAAGGTCCGCGCCAGCCGGATCACCGAGGGCATGAAGATCGCCGCCGCCGACGCCATCGCCGGTGTCGTGGGTGACGAGCTCGCCGCCGACTACGTGATCCCGTCGCCGTTCGACG
>NZ_JBHYVA010000693.1:0-4458 GCF_042750055.1 Streptomyces sp. NPDC059456 | reverse complement strand
GCCCGCACTGGGGACCGGGGTCCAGCGCGGGCGCCCCCGCCCCACCGCGCCCATCTCCTCAACCACGCCCCATTCCGGCCCCCCAGAGGGGCGGGCCCGGAGGGGGCCGGACCGCCATGACCAACGCACGAACGCACGAACGCACAATTCCATGCACTACACAAGCATCTGTCGAGCGTGAGGGGTCCGCGACGTGCACCACACGGTCCCGGCCGTTGCGGCGCCCCGCCTACAGGACCGGCTCCGCAACTCCCTGTTCCTGTGCACCGATCGAGTGGCCCGACACCGCCTTCCAGCGGACCCCGGCGGCGCGCCCGTTTGGCCAGCGCCCCGCGGGTCTACGGATGGCCGGGCCGACACCCTCACGCTCGGCGCAAATCCGTCCTCTCCCGAAGGAGAATCGTTGACGATGCCCAGAAACCCTCGTTGGCTCGTCGGCCTGGCAGCCGGGGCCGCCGTCCTGTGCGCGGTTCCGGCCACCACGGCCGCGGCGGCGGTGTCCCCGGTCGCCGCCAACCCGGTCCCCGACTCGACCGTCACCATCGACCACCGCGTGGTGACCCACGGAGAGACCTTCTCCGTCTCGGCCACCGGATTCGGCGCGGGCGAGGAGGTGTACGTACGCCTCATCCCGCAGGGCCGGGAGGAGCCGCTCCGGGCCGCCGGCGGATTCGACGAGGACCTGATCCTCCGGACCGGCCGGGAAATCGTCACGCTGGCCATCCTGCTCGCCAAGGACGACGGCAGCGTCTCGGGCAACGTCACCGTGCCGGACCGGAACAGGCGTCCCCGCATCTTCGGGGAGTACCAGCTCGAACTGGCCGGGCACCGCACGCAGATCTGGCAGCAGACCCCGATCGCGGTCCTTCCCTCCTTCACCTCGGACGACGCCGCCCAGAACGGGGCGAAGCCCGGCAAGGGGCCGAAGGACCACAACGGCAAGGGGCCGAAGGGACCCAAGGGACCCAAGGGCCCGAAGGAGTCCAAGCCGTCCAAGGAATCCAAGGATCCGCGGGGCCAGGAAGACCGGCCCGACGGCCAGGGGCGTCCCGACGGTCCCGAAGGTCCTGAAGGTCCTGAAGGTCCGGACGAGCCTCACCGGCCGTAACACGGCGCCCGCAGGGCCGGCCTTCTTCGCCGGAACGGGGCCGCGGCGCATCACCGCACGGGGCGCGCCGCGGCCCTCCTTCGCGCCGGGCGCGCCCGGCGTGCCACCGGGGTGTCAGTCGCCGACGCGCACGACCGAGGCGGAGTCCGCGGAGCGGTTGGCCGTGACGATCTCGGGTCTGCCGTCACCGTCGAGGTCACCTGCCGCAACGCCGTAGGGGCCGGTCCCGGTGCGGTAGGAGGTCCGCCCGTACCGTCCGGTGCCGCCGCGCCGTCCCAGCACCGAGGCCGTATTGGCGTCGAAGTCGGAGGTGACGACGTCGGGTCTGCCGTCGCCGTCCAGGTCCGCGGTGGTCACCGACGTCGGGTTGTCGCCGGTGGCCCGCGTGGCGGCGGGCGTGAAGGTGCCGCGTCCGGTGCCGGTGAGCACCGAGACCGTGTCGTCGCCGCGGTTGGCCGTGATGAGGTCGGGGCTGCCGTTCCCGTCCAGGTCGGCGGCCGTCACGGAGCGGGGCCGGCCTCCCACGGGGTAGCCGACGGGTGGTGCGAGCCGGTGGCCTTCGTTCCTCAGCACGGACACGGTGTTCGTGCCGTTGTCACTGGTGACGATGTCGGGTCTGCCGTCGCCGTCCAGATCGGCGGCGGTGACCGATGTCGGGTTCGCGCCGGTGGCGTACGCGACGCGGGGCCCGAAGCGGCCGTCCCCGCGGTTGAGGAGCAGCGACACCGTGCTGTCGGCGAAGTCCGAGGTGATGATGTCGAGCCTGCCGTCGCCGTCCAGGTCCGCGGTCGTCACGGCGCTCGGGTTGGTGCCGGTGGGGTGGGTCGCGGCGGGCCCGAAGGTGCCGTCCCCGTTGTTGGCGAGGACCGATACCGTGCCCGTGCCGTCGCTGGTGACGATGTCGGGTCTGCCGTCGCCGTCCAGATCGGCGGTGGTGACCGATGTCGGGTTCACGCCGGTGGCGTACGCGACGCGGGGCCCGAAGCGGCCGCCCCCACGGTTGAGGAGCAGCGACACCGTGCTGTCGGCGAAGTCCGAGGTGATGATGTCGAGCCTGCCGTCGCCGTCCAGGTCCGCGAGGGCCACGGCGAGCGGCCGGTTGCCGACGGTGTGGTCCCGGTGCGCCGGGTGTGCCGGTCCCTCGGCCCATGCGGGACCGGTCAGGCACATCGCGGCGGCAAGGACGGCGGCCGGGACGGTGGGCCGCTTCGTGCGGCCTGTTCGGCGGGCCCGGTCGGTCATGGCTCTCGCTTCCTCGTATCGAGCTGGTCGGCGTGCGCTACCGGCGCACTACGTCGACGTCCGTGGACTTCAGCCAGGCAAGCCTGTGGTTGAACTGGACGGCGATGTACCGGTCGGATCCGGTGATGACCGTGTCGGGCGGGTCGGTGGAGAAGTCCTGCGCGGGTGTGGCCGGGGCGGTGGCGACGTAGGACTGTCCTTCGGGGATCGTGTAGACGCCCAGCGGAGTCTGCGCCGTGGGCGTCTGTCCGGGCGGGTAGGCGCCGGCCTCGGGGTAGTTCGATCCGTAGACGGGGATGGACGTGCGGCCCGGCTTGGGGCGGACGATCAGCCGCCGGCCCCCTTCGGGGCGGGTGCGGGTGCCGCCGGGGTCGAGGAACCACACCTTGTGGCCACAGAACCAGATGGCCGTCCAGTCACCCTGGTGGTCCGCGACCACGAACTGCATGCCCTGACGGAGCATGGCACCCCAGTCCTCGATCCGGTCCGTGCCGGCGATGCCCGCCGGGAGACCCGGATCGGCGAACAGGGGCGCGGTGTGACGGGGGCCGGTACGCGCGAACAGGAAGTTCGAGGGCTGGGTCTGCAGCGTGCACGACTGCGGTGCGGCGCTCGCGCACACCCGCAGGGTCTGTACGTTGGTCGCGAAGTCGGGGGCGATGGTGAGCACCGATCCGGGCCGGGGAACGCGTCCGGCGGCCGTGGAACGTGCGCTCGGGTGCGCGTCCTTCGCCGGGAGCGTCGCCATCAGGCGCTGCCAGTCCCAGTAGGGGCCCGGACCCCACCCCATGCCCGCGATGTCGCCCGGTGATTCGGCCGGGACCTGGTCCTCGCCGATGATGTGCTGCTGGTCGACCGGCACCCCGTACCGCGCCGAGACCCGCCTCGTCAGCGCCGCGACCGAGCGGTACGCGGAAGGCGTGTACCAGGTCGCTCCCTGCGCGGCCGTGCCTTCGACTTCGATGCCCACCGCGTGGAGGTTGTACGAGTAGTTGTCGGTGAAGAACGGGATCCCGCCGGGCCGCACCATCTCCGTGACCTGTCCGTCGGCCGAACGCACCACGTAGTTGACGGATGACTCCAGGGACGGATTCTGGTAGTCGGCCAGCGCACCGTCGTACGTCGTACCCGAGTTGCCGATGACGACCCTGTCGAGGACGAGCCCGTCGGCCGGCTTGTCGGCGAGCTGGTAGTTGTTCGGGTCGGCCGCCAGGAACCGGCACTGCGGACGGCACGGATCCGGGGAGGAAGCCGCCACGGGTGCCGCACAGATCCCGAGCAGAGCGACGGCGAGCCCGGCGTACAGCCGCCTCATCCGACGCGCTCGATCAGAACGAAGGTGTCGTGTCCGCGGACCGGCGTGTCGTCGGTGAACACGTGGACGGAGAGCGCTTCGAGGCTCCGCTGCGGGGCAACGGCTCCGGGCGGGTTGCCGGGGACCACGCGTGCCGGTGCGGGGATCACGATGCCGGCGATCACCTCGGAAGCGCCGACCGCTTTCGGGATCTTCCTGGAGGTGCACCACGTCACTCTCGGTCTGCGCCTCTCGCACGTCGCCCCTTCGGCCGGGGTGACGACCGCGTCCACCGGGTGCTCGATGAGGGCCCGCAGGCTCCTCGACCGGGCCAGGGGCACGAAACCGCTGTTCGAGCCGATGACCGAGAACTCCAGCCGGGGGGACGCCCCGGGCGCACCGCCCGTGGTGGACGTCTTGCCCGAGAGACCGGTGGCGCCCTCCTCGCCTGCCGGGACCAGCTGGACGCTGAGGGCGGCCGTCTGCGCGGAGGTGTCGGGAACGGTGGCGACGGCCACCCCGACGGGCGCACCACCGCCGGCAATGGTCTGGGACACGGCCGGGGGCTGCGCCGTCGTGTTGATGGCCAGGACGTTGCCCGAGTCGACGTTGGTGACGTACGCCTGGTCGCCGGCAGGGGTGAGTGCCAGCCCGATGGCCCCGGAGGCCTGGTCGAGGGTGATGGTGGTGACGGCGGGTGGAGTGGCCGTGGGGGGGGTGACACAACAAACACCCCCGCCCCCGGTTGGGGCCGAGAAACCCCCCCCCCCCCGGGGGCGCGGGGCCCCCCCCCCGCGGCGGGGCGCGCGCGGGG
>NZ_JBHYVA010000692.1:0-4460 GCF_042750055.1 Streptomyces sp. NPDC059456 | reverse complement strand
TTGTGTTTTGGGCTCGTTGTCCGGGGTCTTGGTGGCCTTCTCTTTGCTCTTTGTCTCTTTGGTGGCCTCTCACCCCCCCCCCCCGGCCGGGGCAGTCGCACCCCCGGCCCGCCGCCGGAGGCCGGCGACGCGCGCCGTCGGTCTTTGCGCAGGCCGCCGTCGGCGCCGGGCGGACGGGTGGGGCGGGGTTCGTGCGGGGCGGGTCGGCGGTGGGGTGTCCCGGCAGGTCGGCGGGGTGGTGACGGCCACAGGCCGGGGCGGGGCAATCGTGGGTATGCTCGCCGCCATGCCGCCCCAGCCCCCTTCCGCCGCATCGCGGGACGAGCCCGTCATACGCGACCGCGGTGACGCCTGCCCCGGTGCGCTGCGGCTCCACGCCGCGGACGACGGGTTCCTGGCGCGCGTCCGGATCCCCGGCGGGCTGCTCGACGCGGACGCGGCCCTGCTGCTGGCGGATGCCGCCGACCGGCTCGGCGACGGGCACGTCGACCTCACCTCGCGCGGCAACGCCCAGCTGCGCGGGCTCGGTGCGAGCTGCGGCGGCGAGCTGCAGGACGTGCTGGTCCGTGCCGGTCTGCTGCCCGCGCCCACCCACGAGCGGGTCCGCAACATCGTCGCCTCGCCGCTGACCGGCCTGGACCGGCGCGGACTGCCCGACGTGGCCCCCTGGGTCGCGGAGCTGGACCGGCTGCTCTGCGCGAGCGCGCCCGCGGCCGCGCTGTCCGGGCGGTTCCTGTTCGCCCTCGACGACGGCCGCGGCGACGTGACCTCGCTCGCCGCGGACATCAGCCTGACCGCCCACGGTGACGACCGGGCCCTGCTGTGGACGGCCGGCCCGGCCGGCCCGGCCGACGCGCTGCTCGTGGCCGCCGCCGACGCGCCCCGGGCCGCCCTCGAAGCCGCCGCGTACTTCCTCGACGCCGCCCTCGAAGCCGGCACCCGGGCCTGGCGGGTCACTGAACTGCCCGCCGAACACGCCCTGGAATCGGCCGCGTTGGCGGCTCGGCTGGGCGCCGCCGGGATCGAGGCCGCCCTCGTACGGGATGCCGTGGATGCCGCCGCTCCGCACGCTCCGCACGGCCCGGCGCCCGAACCCGGCCTGGTCGAGGGCCCCGACGGCACCACCGCGCTCAGCGTGTCGGCCCGGCTCGGCCGGCTGACCACCGCGCAGTGGCGCCGCCTGGCCGGCCTCACCGGCCGCGTCCGCCTGACGCCCTGGCGCGGCATCATCGTCCCCGGCGTGCCCGCCCGTACCGCCGCGCGGGAACTCGCCGGCCTCGCGGAGGACGGGCTGATCACCACCCCCGACGATCCCTGGCGGTCCGTCACCGCCTGTACGGGGCGCCCCGGTTGCGCGAAGTCCCGCGCGGACGTCCGCGCCGACGCGCACGCCGTCGTGGCGCGGGCCACCGGCCCGCAGCACCCGCTGCCCGTGCACTGGTCCGGCTGCGAACGCCGCTGCGGACACCCCCGCGGCACCGCATGGGTGGACGTGGTCGCCACCCCCGCCGGATACGACCTCACCGCCGACGGCGGCGGCACCACCCGCCGCGGCCTGCGCACCTGCGAACTTCCCGCGGCCCTCGCGGACGCACACCGCACCACCTCCCACGACGCAGCGAAGAAATGAGCGAGTACACAGTGTTCGAGTACGAGAAGGACGGCGCGGCGATCTACCGCCAGTCCTTTGCCACGATCCGCGCCGAGGCGGACCTCTCCGGACTGCCCGCCTCCGTCGCCCAGGTCGCGGTGCGCATGATTCACGCCTGCGGAATGACCGACCTGCCCCAGGACCTCGGCTACACCCCGGACGTCGTGCTCCGCGCGCGTGCCGCGCTGACCGCGGGCGCGCCGATCCTCTGCGACGTGCAGATGGTCGCCAGCGGTGTCACCCGCAAGCGGCTGCCCGCCGACAACGAGGTGATCTGCACCCTCTCCGATCCGGCCGTACCGGCCCTCGCCGCGAAGATGGGCACCACGCGCAGCGCCGCCGCCCTCGAAGTCTGGCGCGACCGCGGCCTGTTGGAGGGTTCCGTGATCGCCGTCGGCAACGCGCCGACCGCCCTGTTCCGGCTGCTGGAGATGATCGAGGAGGGTGCCCCGCGCCCCGCCGCCGTCATCGGCGTCCCGGTCGGCTTCATCGGCGCCGCCGAGTCCAAGGACGCGCTCGCCGCCCACGCCTCCGGGCTCGACCACCTGATCGTGCGCGGCCGGCGCGGTGGCAGTGCCATCGCCGCCGCCGCCGTCAACGCGATCGCGAGCGAGGAAGAATGAGCACCGCAGCCGCTACCGGAAAGCTGTACGGCGTCGGGCTCGGCCCCGGCGACCCCTCCCTGATGACGCTGCGGGCCGTCGAGGTGATCGCGCAGGCGCAGGTCGTCGCGTACCACAGCGCCCGTCACGGCCGTTCGATCGCCCGCTCGATCGCCGCCGGGCACCTGCGCGCCGACCACATCGAGGAGCCGCTGGTCTACCCGGTCACCACCGAGACCACCGACCACCCCGGCGGCTACCAGGGGGCGATGGAGGAGTTCTACGAGGAGTCCGCCGCCCGGCTGGCCGCGCACCTGGACGCCGGCCGCACCGTCGCCGTGCTCGCCGAGGGGGACCCGCTCTTCTACGGCTCGTACATGCACATGCACAAGCGGCTCGCCGACCGGTACGAGGCCGAGGTGATCCCCGGTGTGACCTCGGTGAGCGCCGCCGCCGCCCGCCTCGGCACCCCGCTCGTCGAGGGCGAGGAGGTGCTGACGATCCTGCCCGGCACCCTGCCGGAGGAGGAACTCACCGCCCGGCTCGCCGCCACCGACTCCGCGGTCGTGATGAAGCTCGGCCGCACCTTCCCGGCCGTGCGCCGGGCGATGGAGGGCAGCGGTCGCCTCGCCGAGGCCCGCTACGTCGAACGCGCCACCATGGAGGGGGAACGGACCGGCGTCCTCGCCGACACCGACCCCGACAGCGTGCCGTACTTCGCGGTGGCCGTCGTGCCCAGCCGCATCGGCAACCCGGGCAGCGTGCCGTCGGGCCCCGGCGAAGTCGTCGTCGTGGGCACCGGCCCGGCCGGGCCGCTCTGGCTGACCCCCGAGACGCGGCGGGCCCTGGCCGACGCCGAGGTGCTCGTCGGGTACACCACCTACCTGGACCGGGTCCCCGCGAAGCCGGGCCAGGTCCGGCACGGCTCCGACAACAAGGTCGAGTCGGAGCGCGCCGAGTTCGCGCTCGACCTCGCCCGCCGCGGCAAGCGGGTGGCGGTGGTCTCCGGCGGCGACCCGGGCGTCTTCGCCATGGCCACCGCCGTCCTGGAGGTCGCCGGGCAGCCCGAGTACAAGGACGTGCCCGTACGGGTCCTGCCCGGAGTGACCGCCGCCAACGCGGCAGCCGCCGCGGCCGGGGCCCCGCTCGGCCACGACTACGCCACCGTCTCCCTGTCCGACCGGCTCAAGCCGTGGGAGGTCATCGCGGAGCGGCTGCGCGCCGCCGCCGCGGCCGACCTGGTCCTCGCCCTGTACAACCCGGGCTCGCGCAGCCGGACCTGGCAGGTCGCCCAGGCCAAGGAGCTGCTGCTGGAGCTGCGTTCGGCCGAGACGCCGGTGGTCGTCGCGCGTGACGTCGGCGGTCCCGAGCAGTCGGTCCGCATCCTCCCGCTCGGCGAACTGGAGCCGTCCGAGGTGGACATGCGCACGATCCTGCTGATCGGCTCCTCGCAGACCCGGGTCACCGAGCGCCCGGACGGCTCCCGCGTCACGTGGACCCCCCGCCGCTATCCGTGACCACCCCGGCTCACCGCCCCCGAAGGCCCGGTCCGGCCCGCCGCCGCACCGGGCCTTCGGGCCGTCCGGGGCGGGTGCGGATCAGGGATCAGCGGCACAGGGCCGTGTCCACGACCGCCTGGACGTGCCGCGTCACCTCCGGGTCGGACGGAACGGCGGTCACCGTCACGTTGGCGGCGCGCCGTCCGTCATCGGTGACCCCGCCCCGCGTCTCGTACCCCGCGATGTCACCCCCGTGCCCCCAGGAGACCCCGCCGCACGGCAGCGGCCGGCTCACCAGCCCCAGCCCGTAGCCGGCGCCGGTGTCCGCCATCGGGACGGTGGTGCACATCTGGTCGAGCTGGGCCTTGGGGAGGAGACGGCCTCCCAGGAGTGCTCCGAAGAACCGGTTGAGGTCGGAGCCGGTGGATATCAGCTGCCCGGCCGCCCAGCCCGCCGAGGGGTCCAGTTCCGTGAAGTCCCGCCACGGCCGGTCCGCCGACGTCCTGTGGTAGCCGTGGGGATGGGGCCCCCGCACGGACCTGTCCCCGGGTGCGGGGAAGGAGGTGTGGCGCAGCCCGAGGGGGGTGATGATCCGCCGCTCCATCTCCTCCGTCAGGGGCCGGCCGGTGACCCGCTGGATGATGAGCCCGGCCAGTACGTAGTTCGTGTTGCTGTACGCCCACCCCGCCCCGGGGGCGAAGTCCGCCT
>NZ_JBHYVA010000691.1:0-4463 GCF_042750055.1 Streptomyces sp. NPDC059456 | reverse complement strand
TCGTGTTGGAGAGCAGGCGGGCGCGGGGCGCGACGAGCCTCGACAGGGGTGCGTAGTCGCCCTCGGCGTCGCCGTGGCTCTGGTGCCCCAGGGGACGCACGAACCGGGCCGGCGGCGCCTCGCGGGCGGGTCGTCCGGCCGGACTTCCCGCGCCGCGCACGGGAAGGGCGACGCCCGCGAGCGACGCGGTGACCGCCACCACCGCCACCGCCACCGTCCAGCGAACGAGCCGGAGAGCAGGCATCACCACTCCTTCCGCCGGGCCGGCGGGCGGCGCGGACCTCCGGAATCCCCATCGTGGACGAGGCGTTCGGAGCCCGCCACGACAGACCGCCGCCCGGGTGACCGCAGCCGGGAACCGCGGCGCCGTCACGGCGGCGGCCCGGGGCGGCCCGCGGATGCCGGTGTGCGGCGCACCGTGCACATTGGTGTGACCGGGCCCCGCCGCGACCGGGTGCGGCAGGGGCATCTGACGTCGGTCCGATCGAACGCCGCTGCGAAGGACGGGTGAATGGGCACTGTGTCGACCGAGCGCGAGGACCACCGGACCCGTTCCCCCGCAGCGGCCCGGGCCGGCGGCCGTCGCGCCCGCCTCCGCGGGCTGCTGCCCGTCGCGGGCGCCACCCTCGTGGCGGCGGCCGGGGCACTGATCGCCGTCGGGTGCTTCCTCGGCCTCTACCTGCGCCCCACCTCGGACGACTGGTGCGCCGCCTGGAAATCCCGGGACCTGGGCGTCCTCGGCATCACATCCGACTTCTACCTGACCCAGAACGGCCGGATCGCCAACGCCTTCCTGAGCGGCATCGTCTACGGCGACGGACTCGCCGGAGTCAAGATCCTCCCGACCGTCATCGCCGTCGCCTTCACGGCCGGCCTGGTCCTGCTGGGGTGCCGGTTCGTCCGCTTCCTCGGTGCACGCCCCCCGGTGCTGCTCGTGCTCGCCTGCGCCCTGGTCGTCCAGGCGCTGCTCTACTACGCCGGACCGCGCAGCTACCAGGTGCTGCTGTGGGCTCCCGCCACCATTTCGCACACCGTTCCCGGCGTGATCGGAGTGTGGGCGCTCCTCCTCGCCCTGCGGACCGTCCCCCACCCCCGGGCCGCGGTCCGTGCGGGCGGCTTCGCCGCAGCGTTCCTCATCGGGCTCGGACTCGGCACCCTGAGCGAACCCTTCGCCCTCGTCAGCGGTCTGCTCGCGGCCGGAGCCGCCCTGCTGGCCCTGCCCCGCCTCGGACTGGCCCGGTCCTGGCACCCGTTCACCTGGTGCGCCCTGTGGTGCGGCGGGCTCCTCTGCGGTCTGATCGTCCTCTACACGTCCCCCGGCGCCCGCTGGCGCCGCGCGCAGCAGCCTGCCGGGGAGTCCGCACTGTCCGCGGGAGAACTGCGGGGAGCCGTCCGGGACTGGCTGCACATGTGGGAGGCCGTCACCGGCCAGTGGGCCTACCTCGGAGCGGCCGCCGCCGGCGTCCTCCTCGGCCTGGCCGTGGGCCGGCGTACGGGTCCGCCCGGGATGCGGTGGCGTCCCGGATCCCCGCGGCCGGTGCGGGCCGCCGTACTGCTGCTCCCCGTCCCGGTGGTGGTGCTGGGTTCGTTCGCCGTGGTGGTGGGCCTGCGCAGCGGGTACGGGCCGAGCGGCTGGACGTACGCCCGCACCTGGACGAACTACCTGGTCCCGATGGAACTGGCCCTCTGCGCGTACGGAGCCCTGCTGGGGCAGTGGGCCGGCCGGTGCCAGGCCGGCCGACGGTCCGCCGGCGCGGCGGGGCCGGCCGCCGTCGTGACCGTCGTCGTTTGCGCGGGCGGCCTGGCGCTGGCCGCACTGGCCGTACTCGTGCCCGGCGTCCGGCAGCTCACCACGGCGACGGTCACCCGTGCGGCCGCCTGGGACGCCCAGGACTCCCGCATCCGGACCGAGGCCGCGCACGGCGCCACCGACGTCGGGTACCGGCCCCTGCACATCGGGAGCCTGGCCGAGCCGTTCTTCACCTCGGCCTACCCGCGGGACTGGGTCGCCGCCTGCGTCTCGAAGTGGTACGGCGTCGACCGGATCCACCGCCTGTGATCCGTCCCCGTGGTCCCGTGGTCCGGTACGGGATCGGGACGTTGCCGTCACGTCCCGGGGCTGGACCCCGTCGCCGAAGAGTGGCTCAGTGGGAGCAGCGCGTCGTCATGGGCCGCGTCCATGGCGCCGAGTCCTGTTTCCGACCGCTCGTCATGTGACCAAGGGGGATTCCGAGCCATGAGTGACGGCAGAGGCGAGCCGGACGTGCCCCGTCCGGAGAACGACACGGCAGCCCACGCACACGCCGCGGGCACCGGCGGAGGCTTCACCGACCCCACCCCGGAGGCGGGCGGGGACGGCATCATCGTGCAGGGGGGCCGCCAGGCGCCGGACTCCCACTCGGCGCAGGCGATTGGCCCGAAGCAGGATGACCCGCGGGCGATTGGCCCGAAGCAGGATGACCCGCGGGCGATCGGCCCGAAGCAGGACGATCCCCGGACGATCGGCCCCAAGCAGGACGATCCCCGGGCGGTCGGCGACGGGATCATCGTCCAGGGTGGGCGTACCGGGCATCCGGACGGGAAGTCGCGTCAGAAGCGCGCCAAGAAGAAGCCGAAGACCATGGCGCTGATCATCGGCGGCGTCATGGTGGCGGCCGTGGGCGGAGCGGTCGTCGGCCGGCAGCTGGGGCATGACCCGGCCGCCACCGTGCCGCAGGCCGCGGCGACGCCCACCGCCGTCGTACCGGCCGCCCCCGCCCCTTCGGGCTCCACCGGGAGCGCCGGCCCGGCGCCCGCTCCCGGCGGGAGCGCCCCCGCCTCGCCGGCGCCCGCCGCCTCCCAGCCGCCCGCCCGCAGCGGCACCGGCACCGGCACCGGCAGCGCCGCACCGCCCCGGACGACGCCGACGGCGCAGCCGAAGCCGTCTGGCACCCCGGCCCCGGTCGCCGCACCCGTACTGACGCTGCGTCCGGCCGGCGTCCAGGAGTACTGCGCGAACGGCGAGTGGCCGCACACCGTCACGATCCGCAACAGCGGTGGCGGCACGCTGGACTGGACGGTCGGCCCGCTGCCCGCCGGGGTCACCGCCGCCCCGGGCGCCGGTTCCCTCGCCGCGGGCGCCTCGCAGGAGATCGTGCTGGGCGGCAGGGCCGAACAGCTGCCCCCGAACGGCCACTTCACGCTCGACTTCGCAAGCAACGGCGGCACCGGCCGGGTGACGGTCACCTGCGCCTGACGGTGCGGGGGCGGGTCCGGCCGTACAGTTCACCGGAGTCGGTCCGGTCGCGGCAAGGGGGGAGCCGGCTCATGCGACGCACTGATTCCATCGACCCCTCGGTTCCCGCGGGGGCGCGCGGGGTCGAGATGACCCGGGTGGGGGACCGGTGGCGGGTCACCCGGCCGTGGCCCGCCCCACTGCGCCCCTACCTCCACAGTTACGCCGGCTACTGGGAGGCCACGGCCTCGCCCTACCGGGTGCGACTGGTTCCCACGGGGCGGGCGGTCCTGCTGATCAGCCTGGGGGAGCCGTTCGCGCAGGTCCGCCGGCTGGGGGCGGCGGACACGAACGGAGAGGTGACCGGCTCGCTGGTCGCGGGCCTGGAGGACGGGCCCCGGGACTGTGACCACCCCGGTGGCCAGGAGGCGATCCGGATCGAGTTGACCCCGCTGGGCGCCTACCGGCTGTTCGCCGTCCCGATGTGCGAGCTGACCAACCGGGTGGTCGGGCTGAGCGACGTCCTCGGCCCCGGGGCCGAGGCGCTGGCCGGTCGACTGGCGGCCACCGCCGACTGGGCGGCCCGGTTCGACCTCCTCGACGTCGCGCTGTCGGCGCGGATCGCGCGCGGCCCGGATCCCGCGCCCGAGGTGGCGCAGGCCTGGCGGCTGCTGGTGCGCGCCGACGGGGCGATGCCGGTGGCGCGGATCGCGGCCGAAGTGGGCTGGAGCCAGGGCCATCTGGTCCGGCGGTTCACCGAACAGGTCGGTCTGACGCCCAAGATGTCCGCCCGGGTGCTGCGTTTCCACCGCGCGGTACGGCTGTTGGCCCGCGACGGCGCCGACCTCTCCGGGGTGGCCGCCGCGTGCGGCCACTACGACCAGGCCCACCTCAACCGCGAGTTCCGTGCCCTGGCCGGCACCACGCCCGGCCGGATGGCGGCCGCCCGTGTCACGGAGGGGGCCATCGCCCTGTGAGGTGGGGCACGAGGTCAGATTTTTCCAAGCCGCCCCGCCCCGCCGTCGATACCGTCCCCTTCGGGTTGATCGGGTACGCCTCGGTGGTGCGCCTGGTCCGGAGGAGAGGGAGTACGTGATGGAGGACCTGCTGCGCATCCTCGTGGCCGGCGCGCTGTCGGGCGGGTTGATCGGTTTGGCGGGGGCGCTCGGCCGGCGCAACCGCAGGCGTCGCGAGGGCGGGGGAACGGACGGCCGCTGACGCCGCCCGGGTGCCGGGTGCCGGGTGCCGT
>NZ_JBHYVA010000690.1:0-4466 GCF_042750055.1 Streptomyces sp. NPDC059456 | reverse complement strand
GGTCGCTCTTTTTGTTTATACGACACCGCCCCCTTTCGGGGCCGCAGGTTCTCTCGGGCGCGCCCTGTGCTGGGGGCGCGCCCTCGTGCGTGCTGCTCGCGGAGGCGTCAGTTGTGGCCGAACTTCTTCTGCTTGCCCTTGCGAGCCATGTCCATCGGACTCGGCGAGCCGCCCGAGGGCTCGGACACCGACTCCGAGCCCTTCGTCGGATCCTGCGACGACGAGCGGGCCTGCTGCTTCTGTTCGTGCTGGCGGTTCTTGTTCTTGGCCATGGTGGAGCCTCCGTGAGGGTCTAGGGGCCAGGACCGCCTTCACCCTCACACGGCGCCACAAACCGCGCATTTTGGATCTTTACTGCGCGCAGCCGGGAGCCCCGGGGGCGGCGGGCGCCGGATCCGCCACGCCGATGATCGAGTTCCGGCCGTCAACACCCTTGCGGTCGGGCAGACTCGGGGCACCCGCGACACACACAGAGGATCCCCAGGGAAGAGGGTGGTACGCGTGGACCGCTGCGTCGTCCTGGTGGACGCCGGCTATCTGCTGGGCGCCGCCGCCAGTCTTCTCGCGGGGGAGCCCTCCCGCTCCCGCATCACCGTCGACCATGCCGCTCTCATCCAGGGCCTGCGCGAGCGCGCCGAGGCCGACACCGAGCAGCCCCTGCTGCGCATCTACTGGTTCGACGGCGCACCCGACCGGGTGCCCCAGCCCGAACACCGGCGGCTGCGCGTCATGCCCCGCGTCACCGTCCGCCTCGGCGCCCTCACCCGCAGCGACGGCCGCTGGGCGCAGAAGGGCGTCGACGCCGCCATGCACGCCGAGCTCACCGAACTGGCCCGCAACCGGGCCTGCTCCGACGTCGTGCTCGTCACCGGCGACGGGGACCTGCTGCCCGGCCTGATGTCCGCCAAGGAACACGGCGTCGCCGTCCACCTGTGGGCCGTCCAGGCCGCCGACGGCGACTACAACCAGTCCGAGGACCTCGTCGCCGAGGCCGACGAGCGCCGCGTCCTGGACCGGGCCTGGATCACCCGCGCCGTCCGCGCCCGGGACCTCGCCGGGCTGTGCGCCCCGCCGCCCGCGCCCCGCCCCGAGATCGCGGCGATCCTCTCCGCCCCGCTGCCCGAGGCCGCCCTCGCCGAGGCCGCCCGCAGCGCCGGCGGCAACGGCTCCGGAGCACCGGCCGACGCCGGGCCCGAGGCCGGCGGAGCGCCCGTGCCCGCCCCCGCGGCCGGCGGCAAGACCGTACCCACGCCCAAGGACCTCGCCGGCTCCCTGCGCGCCCCCGGCCAGCAGCCCGGACCCCCCGGCGGCCACGGCGGCACCCCGCCCCCGGCCGGCAGCGCCCTGCGCTGGTCCTCCGACAAGGGCTGGATCGACCGGGCCGGCCCCCTCGGCGAACCCGCCGAGACCGCCTCGCTGCCCACCCTCGCCCAGCTCACCAGCGCCGAGCAGCGCTGGGCCGACCGCGAGGAGGACATCACCACCGTCGGCGGCGACCCCTTCGAGGTCGGCCAGGTGTTCGCCCGGCGCTGGATGGAACGCCTCCCGGAGACCGTCCACCTCCAGAAGCTCGCCACGATGTACCCGCGGATCCCGCACCGCATCGACGGGGAGCTGTTGCGCTACGCCGCCCGGTTCGGGCTGCTCGCGCACAAGGACGACCAGATCGACGAGCACGACCGCTACGCCATCCGCGCCGGGTTCTGGCGGGAGATCGACGTCCGCGCCGCCGCCGAGCACGTCCCCGGACCGCCCTCCGCCGTGCCCGCCGCGCCGACGCCGCCGGCGGCCGACTAGACGGGTCCCGGGGCGTCGGGGGGCACCTCCCGGCGGTGGCCGGACGAAAGCCGCGTAGGCTGCTCCCTCGTGAGTACGGGCACAGCATCAGCACAACCGAGCACGGCAGTGGCCGCAGACGCGGCGGCGGACGTGGTCTGCGCGGTGCGTGACCTGGTCAAGACCTATCCCGCGGTACGGGGCCGGCGCGGGGCTCCCGCCCTGCCCGAGACCCGGGCCACCGACGGCATCAGCCTGGACGTCCGGCGCGGCGAGATCTTCGGCCTGCTCGGCCCCAACGGCGCCGGCAAGTCCACCCTGGTCCGCCAGCTCACCGGCCTGATGCGGCCCGACTCCGGCGCCGTGACCCTGCTCGGCCACGACCTCGTGCGCCACCCCGAGCGGGCCGCCCGGCTGCTCGCCTACCTGGGGCAGGAGTCCACCGCCCTCGACGAGCTCACGGTGGCGCTGGCCGCCGAGACCACGGGCCGGCTGCGCGGACTCGACGCCCGCACGGCGCGCGCCGAGCGGGACGCCGTACTGGAGGAACTCGGGCTGACCGCGCTCGCGGGGCGGCCCCTGAAGAAGCTTTCGGGCGGGCAGCGGCGGCTGGCCTGCTTCGCCGCCGCACTGGTCGGGGAGCGGCCGGTCCTGGTCCTCGACGAGCCCACCACCGGCATGGACCCCGTGGCCCGGCGGGCCGTGTGGGCGGCCGTGGACCGGCGGCGCTCCCGGAACGGGGCCACCGTCCTGCTGGTCACGCACAACGTCATCGAGGCCGAGACCGTCCTGGACCGGGTCGCCGTCATCGACCAGGGCCGGGTCATCGCCTGCGACTCCCCGGCCGGGCTGAAGGCGCGGGTCTCCGACGAGGTCCGGCTGGAGCTGGTGTGGCGCGACGGCGCTCCGCTGGACGTGCCCGAGGTCGCGCGGATGCAGGCGGCCGCCGTCGTCTCGGGCCGCCGCTGGGTGCTGCGCCTGGCGCCGGACGAGGCGCGCACCGCGGTGGCCGCGGTCACCGGCGGGCCGGCCTTCGCGGCCCTCGACGACTTCACCCTGGCGACCCCCAGCCTGGAGGACGTGTACCTCGCCCTCGGCGGCAAGACGAAAGGGCTGGTGAAGTCGTGAGCGACCGCACTCCGGGCGCCGTGGCGGCCGCGACGGCCGCGACGGCCGTGACGGCCGTGGCGCAGACCGCCGGTCCGGTGCCGGCGACGGCCACGCCGATCAGCCCCGGGTCCCGCCCGGCGCAGAACCCTGCGGCGCCCCCCGCGCCGCGGGCCCGGCTCTTCCCGGCGCTCGCCGCCGTGTACCGGGCCCAGCTGTCCCGGGCCCGGGTGGCGCGGATCCCGCTGCTGTTCGTCGCCACCTTCCAGTCCGTCGGGATCATGATCCTGATGCGGGGCGTGGTGGACGGGGGTTCCGAGGCCCGGGCCGTCGTCGCCGGATCCTCGGTGCTGGTCGTCGCCTTCGTCGCGCTGAACCTGCTCGCGCAGTACTTCGGGCAGCTGCGGGCCGGCGGCGGGCTGGACCACTACGCCACGCTGCCCGTGCCGCCGGCCTCGGTGGTGCTGGGCGCCGCCGCCGCGTACGCCTCCTTCACCCTGCCCGGGACGCTGGTCACCGCCGTCTTCGGGTGCGTGCTGTTCGGGCTGCCGATGAGCGGGCTGTGGATCCTGGCCGCGGTGGTGCCGCTCGCCGGGGCCGCGCTGGCCGGGCTCGGCGCCGCACTCGGGCTGCTGGCCCCGCGGCAGGAGTTCGCCACGCTGGCCGGACAGCTCGGCATGTCGGCGGCGCTGCTGCTGGGGGTGCTGCCGCCGGAGCGGATGCCGGACGTGATCGTGTGGGCGCGGGACCTGCTGCCCTCGACGTACGGGGTGGAGGCCTTCGCGCGGACCTTCGCCCCGCACCCCGACTGGGCGGCGGTGGGGCTGGACCTCGGCGTGTGCGGGGCCGTCGGGGTGCTCTCCCTGGCCGTCGCGACGTGGGCGTACCGGCGGGCGGCGGTCCGCTGACGCCGACGTGCGGCGGTCCGCTGACGCCGACGCGCCGGGCACCTGGCACGATGTGGGGGTGACCGAAGCCCTGACCACGCCGTCCCCGCACGAACCGCCGCAGCCGCCCGCGAAGCCGGAGGGCTCCGCAGGCATCACCGCGGGGGACGTCCGCGACGGAGCAGCCGTGGCCCTGGCGACCGGAGCGGCCGGCGTGCTGCTCGGGCTGCTGTGGGCCTGGCTGGCGCCGAAGACGCAGTACGTCTCCAACGGCGAGGCGGTGTTCCTGCGGAACACCGAGAGCGAGGCCCGGATGGGGACCGACGGCACGTTCTTCCTGCTGTCGGTGGGATTCGGCGTGCTGAGCGCCGTGCTCGTCTTCCTGTGGCGGCGCCGGGGCGGTGTCCCGCTGGTCATCGGTCTGGCCGTCGGATCCGGCTTCGCCGCGCTCGTGGGCTGGCGGCTGGGGCTGTGGCTGGGGCCGTCGTCGGACGTGGCCGCGGCCGCACTGAAGGCCGGGAAGGGCGTGCCGTTCGATGCGCCGCTGCAGTTGCTGGCGCGGGGGGTGCTGCTCGTCTGGCCGATGGTCGCCGTGGCCGTCCACCTCGGGCTGACCGCGCTGTGGACCCCGCACGACCCGGATCCCAACGCCCAGCCGGCCGCGCAGGGGGCCAACCCCGCGCCCCACCTCCCCAC
>NZ_JBHYVA010000689.1:0-4471 GCF_042750055.1 Streptomyces sp. NPDC059456 | reverse complement strand
GCTGCACCTCACCCGAGGGTGGGAATTCTGGACCTCCGGAGCGGCTCCGGGGGACCGGCCGGGGGCGATCCGGGCCCGCGGCCCGCTGTCGGTCGGCTCGCATAGGCTTCCCGTGTGGAACCAGACCTGTTCACCGCCGCTGCCGAAGACCGCCGGGAGACGGACCCGGCGAGCTCCCCGCTCGCCGTCCGGATGCGCCCCCGCACCCTGGACGAGGTCGTCGGCCAGCAGCACCTGCTGAAGCCCGGCTCGCCCCTGCGGCGGCTCGTCGGGGACGGGGCCGGCGGGCCGGCCGGAGCCTCGTCGGTGATCCTGTGGGGCCCTCCGGGCATCGGCAAGACCACCCTCGCGTACGTGGTGAGCCAGGCGACGCAGAAGCGGTTCGTGGAGCTGTCCGCGATCACGGCGGGCGTGAAGGAAGTACGCGCCGTCATCGAGGGCGCCAAGCGGGCGGCCGGCGGATACGGCAAGGACACGGTCCTCTTCCTCGACGAGATCCACCGCTTCAGCAAGGCCCAGCAGGACTCGCTGCTCCCCGCGGTCGAGAACCGCTGGGTGACCCTGATCGCCGCGACCACGGAAAACCCGTACTTCTCGATCATCTCCCCGCTGCTGTCGCGGTCGCTGCTGCTCACCCTGGAGCCGTTGACCGACGAGGACCTGAGCGCGCTGATGCGGCGGGCACTGACCGAGGAGCGCGGGCTCGGCGGAGCCGTCTCCCTGCCGGCGGACGCGGAGGCGCACCTGCTGCGGATCGCGGGCGGCGACGCCCGGCGGGCGCTGACGGCACTGGAGGCCGGTGCCGGTTCCGCGATCGCCAAGGGCGAGTCCGAGATCACCCTCCGGACGGTGGAGGAAGCCGTCGACCGCGCCGCGGTGAAGTACGACCGGGACGGCGACCAGCACTACGACGTGGCGAGCGCCCTCATCAAGTCCATCCGCGGATCGGACGTGGACGCCGCGCTGCACTACCTGGCGCGGATGATCGAAGCGGGCGAGGACCCGCGGTTCATCGCCCGCCGCCTGATGATCTCGGCCAGCGAGGACATCGGGCTGGCGGACCCCACGGCCCTGCCGCTCGCCGTCGCCGCGGCGCAGGCGGTGGCGATGATCGGCTTCCCGGAGGCGGCGCTGACGCTGTCGCACGCCACGATCGCCCTCGCCCTGGCCCCGAAGTCGAACACCGCGACGACCGCGATCGGCGCCGCGCTCGCGGACGTCCGGGCGGGCCTGGCCGGCCCCGTGCCCACGCACCTGCGGGACGGGCACTACAAGGGGGCGGCGAAGCTGGGCCACGCGGTGGGGTACGTCTACCCGCACGACGTACCGGGCGCGATCGCCGCCCAGCAGTACGCGCCGGACGCGGTGCACGGCAAGCGGTACTACGAGCCCACGCGCTACGGCGCGGAGGCCCGTTACGCGGACGTGGTGGAAAAGGTCCGCGAACGCCTGCGCGGCGCCGGGCCGTCCGGCGCGTGACGCCGCGCCCTGGGCTGCCGGTGACCCCGCCGGAGAAGGAGGCGCCGGCCGGCATGATCGCCGGCTGACGGCAGGGCGGTCAGCCGCCGGTGGCGGAGAACAGGGTGTGCATCGCCCGGCGCAGGTCGCACACGTCGCGGACCGGTGCCGGGAAGTCGAAGCGGGCGTCGAAGGGGGAGCCGTCGCCCGTGAAGCGGACCCGCAGGCCGAGGCGGTCCAGTGCCAGCGGGACCGCGGTGACGGCGGTGTCCTGCCGCGGGCCGAGGAGCGCGCACAGGTCCGCGATCCGGTCGTGGTGCGCGGCGGCCAGGTGCTGGAGGAGCTCCGTCTCGTGGTTCACCATCGGGTCCGGCTCGGCGGCGGCCAGGTCGTCGGGCTCCACGTGCTCGGCTCCCCACAGGTCTTCCACCGAGATCTCGCCGACCTCCAGGCGCAGCATCACGTAGGAGGGCGGGCCGTGCAGCCCGAGCAGTTCGCCCACCGGCCGGCGCTCGGCCAGCAGCGCCGCGCAGGCCGCGCGGTCGTCCCCGCGCACCCGGGTCAGCCATCCGGCGAGCCACGCACGGCCTCGGATACGATGGGGCACGGACACCGGCGCCACGTCCGTGATCTCGATCACGGCCGTGAGGTCGTCGTCCTGGGCGTAAGCGGCCGCCCTGGCGGCCGCGGATTCCCCTGACACCAGGAGGATCACGTCCCCGTCCGGGGTGACGGTCCGCGCGACCGGCATCCCTGTCCCGAACTCCGGCTGGTCATGAGACCGCACCTGGTCGAAAGCACCCGGCAGCGTGAGGGATACTGAGGCGTTGGACTCTACGAGGGTTCGTACGCGTTCGGCTCCGGTGAGCTGCCGAACGCCTTCCCTGGGACGCGGCTGACCTTGCTTATCGTCGGCGCAAGCGGATTCTGTTTCGTCTGAATCCGAACTGCGTTGCGCACTGGGCAGGGGGATCCCATGTGGTCGAGACATTACGTCCTCCTCGATAAGGTAAGCCTCACCTAACTTACATGGAGGTAGGTTCCCCGTGAACCAGAAGCGACCCAAGGTCAAGAAGTCGCGTGCCCTCGGCATTGCACTGACCCCGAAGGCCGTCAAGTACTTCGAGGCCCGCCCCTACCCGCCGGGCGAGCACGGCCGTGGCCGCAAGCAGAACTCGGACTACAAGGTCCGTCTGCTGGAGAAGCAGCGTCTGCGCGCTCAGTACGACATCTCTGAGCGTCAGATGGCCCGCGCGTACGACCGCGCCAAGAAGGCCGAGGGCAAGACGGGCGAGGCGCTGGTCGTCGAGCTCGAGCGTCGCCTCGACGCCCTGGTGCTGCGTTCGGGCATCGCCCGGACCATCTACCAGGCCCGCCAGATGGTCGTTCACGGCCACATCGAGGTCAACGGTGGCAAGGTCGACAAGCCGTCGTTCCGTGTCCGTCCGGACGACGTCATCACCGTGCGCGAGCGCAGCCGCGAGAAGGTTCCGTTCCAGGTTGCCCGTGAGGGTGGCTACGCAGGCGAGGGCGAGACCCCGCGCTACCTGCAGGTCAACCTGAAGGCCCTGGCCTTCCGCCTGGACCGTGACCCGAACCGCAAGGAAATCCCGGTCATCTGCGACGAGCAGCTCGTCGTCGAGTACTACGCCCGCTGATCCGGCGGACGTAGCCTCACAGGCTGGTCAGCCCGCCGGTTCCCCCTTGGGGGAGCCGGCGGGCTTCCTGCTGTCCGGGCGGCCCACCGCGCCGGCCGGGCCCGCCGGGCCCGTCGCGACGCCCGGCTCGACCGTCCTGCCCGCCTCCCCGGTCCGGGGCCTGGGCAGCGGCTCCGGAGCCGGCACCGGCTCGGGCCCCCGCAGTGCCCGCCCGACCAGCTCGTCCAGCGACAGGGCCCGGCCGTGCCGCGCGCACGCCGCGTACCGCTCCGCACCCAGCACCTCGCCCGCCCGCTCCCGGCACATCAGCCGCGGGGCGTTGAAGTACCCCGAGCCGAACAGCTGCAGACCCACCCCGTCCCACATCGGCTCCGCCGCGCCCTGGAGCACCGCCGCCTCGGCCGGATGCCCCTCGGCCGCCGTGACCAGGGCCAGCAGCTCCACCGCCAGCACCAGCCCGACCAGGTCGCGGAAGACGTGGTTGATCGTCACGCACTCCGTCAGCAGCTGCCGCGCCCCGGCCGTGTCCCCCGCGTCCAGCGCCGCGTACGCGAGGACGTAGAGGGCGTACGCCTTCGTCCAGCGCTCCCCGCGCTCCTCGCAGATGTCCCGGACCTCCCGGCACAGCGACAGCGCACCCGCCAGGTCCCCCTGGAAGGCCAGCGCCATCGCCAGCTCCACCTGGCACATCAGCACGTTGCTGTTCAGCTCCCCGGTCTCCCGGTACTGCTCCAGCGCCGCGCCCAGCAGCTCCCCGGCCCGCACCATGTCGTCGGAGACCAGCGCCAGGCAGCCCAGCCGGTGCACCGCGTACGCCGACGCCACCGCGTTCCCGGTCCGCGCCGCCGCGTCCCGGCACTCGTACAGGGCGCTCATCGAGGCCACCGCGTCGCCCTGGAGGGCCGCCACGTAGCCGAGCACCCACAACGCCTTCAGCCGTGAACCCACGTGCTCCGACCCGGGCGCACCGGGATCCAGCGACCGGTCCAGCCAGTACCGGCCCTCGGTGAGCCGGCCGCAGCCGGCCCAGTAGAACCACAGCGTCCCCGCCAGGTACTGCCCCAGGTGGAGCTCGTCCGGCTCGTCCAGGCAGCACTCCAGGGCCAGCCGCAGGTTCGGCAGCTCGGCCTCCACCAGCGCCGCCACCTCCTGCTGGCGCGGGCTGAACCAGTCCAGCTCGCACCAGGTCGCCAGCCCCGTGTACCAGTCCCGGTGGCGCCGCCGCAGCCGCGCGGCGTCGCCGAGCGACTCCAGCCACCCCCCCCCGTACGCCCGTACCGTCTCCAGCAACCGGTAGCGCACCCACCCCCCGACACCGGCGCGGGGCTCCCCCCCCCCCCGCACCGCCCGGGCCC
>NZ_JBHYVA010000688.1:0-4477 GCF_042750055.1 Streptomyces sp. NPDC059456 | reverse complement strand
GCCCCGCCCCGGGTGGTGCACGGTCGGCCGGTCGACACCGGGCACGAGGACCCGCACGGGAGGCCGGACCGCGGAGGGTGCGGCGGGCGACGGCTCGGCGGGCGACGGCAGCGGCTGCCCGGGCGGAACGCACGCGTCGGGCCGGGCCCCGTCGCCCGGGCCGGTCCCGTCGTCGTTCGCCTCACCCCGGCCGCGCACCTGTACGCGCCCCTGCCCGTGGCCGTGGCCGTGGCCGTCAGCGTGCCGGGCGCCGGCATCGACACCGGCCACACCCGAAACGCCCGCGCCCGCGCCCACGCCCGCGCTCGCACTCGCACTCGCGCCGCCGCCGGCGTCGTCCGCGACCGCCACCTGGCACTGCAACGGGCAGAGCGCCGCCACCAGGCCGGCTCCGGCGAAGTACTGCCAAGCGGTCACCGCGCGTCCTCCCGGTTGTGAGGGTCTCGGCTGAAGAAACGATCACGGCGGCGCTTCGATACGCCGCAGACGCGTCAAGATCACCGGCGGAGGAGCGAGTTCAAGCCAGCCGTTCACCCGGCCGGCCCAGTCCCGTACGGCACCCCCGCCTGCCCCGCCCCCGGCCGTCCTCGTCCCTGCGGGGCGCTGCTGCGGCTTCCCGGCGGCGGGCGCCGCGATGTGACGCCCCGACAGCACCCGCGCGGCACGGCCTAGGCTGGAGCGCATGTCCGATTCCGCTGTCTTCCCCGTCCCCCCGGTGACCGTGTGGGCGGTGCTGCGGCGGCCGTGGCGGTTCCTCGGCTCGTGGTGGCCCTGGCGGTGCTGGGCGTACCTGGGCAGCGGGTTCCCCCTCGGGTACGCGGTACTGCTGGCCATGGTCCTGCTCGTGGGCCTCGGGGTGCTGCTGGCCGTCGCCGGGGTCGGGCTCCTGCTGCTGGTCGCCGCCGTGGCCGGCGCCGTGCCGCTCGGCGAGCTGGAGCGGCGCCGGCTGCGGTGGGCCGAGCCGGTTCCGGTCGCCGACCCGCACGCCTCGCTCGCCGGGGCCGGCGCCGCCGCCTGGCTGCGCACCCGGCTGCGGGAGCGCGCCACCTGGCGGGAGTTCGGGTACGCCGCGCTGCTCGGGACGGTGTTCGGCGCGGCCGGGTTCGGGGTGCTGGCGCTCCTGGCGTTCTCGCTGCTCCTGGTGGTGTCCCCGGTCGTCGTGTGGGCGCTCGCCCCCGAGCCGGTAATGCTGGTGCCCGGCCGGGTCACGGGTCCCCTGGAGGCGCTGGGCGGGACGGCCGTGGGACTGGCGGGGCTGGTGCTGGCCGCGTACGCGGGCGCGCTGATCGCCGGGGCGCAGGTGAGGACGGCCCGGCTGCTGCTCGGCCCGCGCGAGGAGGACGGCCGGGTGCTGGAGCTGACCCGGTCGCGGATCCGGCTCGTGGAGGCCTTCGAGGCGGAACGCCGGCGCATCGAACGGGACCTGCACGACGGAGCCCAGCAGCAACTGGTGGCCCTCAGCATGACCCTGGGCCTCGCGGAGCTGCGGCTGCGCCGGATCCCGGAAGCCGCCGAGGCCGCGGCGCTGGTCGGGCGCGGGCGCGCCGAGGCGAAGCTGGCCCTGGAGCAACTGCGGGACCTCGTACGCGGCATCCATCCGCAGGTGCTGACCGACCACGGGCTGGCGGCGGCCGTCGCCGAGGTGGCGCTGCGCCACCCGGTGCCGGTCACGGTGGACCTCGGGCATCTTCCCCGGCTTCCCGAACCGGTGGAGACCACCGCCTACTTCACCGTCACGGAGGCGTTGGCGAACGCCGCCAAGCACAGCGGTGCCTCGCACGTCGGCGTCGCCGGTAGGGTCGAGGGGGACCGGCTCACCCTCACCGTCACGGACGACGGCCGCGGCGGTGCCGATCCCGGCGCGGGAGCGGGTCTGGCGGGTCTCGCGGACAGGGTGGCGATGTTGCAGGGCAGGCTGACGGTGTCCAGTCCGGTGGGCGGGCCGACGGAACTGCGCGTGGAGGTCCCGTGCTCCGGGTGATCCTCGCCGAGGACTCGGTGCTGCTGCGCGCCGGGCTGACGGAACTGCTGACCCTCGGCGGCCACCGGGTGCTCGCCGCCGTCGGTGACGCCCCCTCCCTGCTGGAGGCGGTGGCCGCCGAGCGGCCCGACGTGGTCGTCACGGACGTGCGGATGCCGCCTGGGCTGCGCGACGAGGGGCTGCGCGCCGCCCTCGAACTGCGGTCCCGTGACGCCTCGCTGCCGGTGCTGGTGCTCTCCCAGTACGTGGCCACGGCGTACGCGACCCGGCTGTTCACCGATGGTCCGGCGGCCGGGCTGGGCTACCTGCTCAAGGACCGGGTCGGCGAGGTGACCGAGTTCCTCGACGCCCTGGAACGGGTGCACGGGGGCCAGACGGTCATCGACCCGGACGTGGTGCGCGTGCTGCTCGCGCCGGCGGCGGCCGACCGGCCGCTGGCCCGGCTGACGCCCCGCGAGCGGGAGGTGCTCGCCCTGATGGCGCAGGGCCTGAACAACCAGGCCGTCGCGGCCCGGCTGTTCATCACCGAGGCCTCCGTCGTGAAGCACTCCGGCAGCATCTTCACGAAGCTGGACCTGGACCCGGCGGAGGGCAACCGCCGCGTCCTGGCCGTCCTGGCCCACCTGCGGGAGCAGGCCGGCGCCTGAGCCGGCACCGGCCGCCCGCCCGGCGGCCTCAGTCGAAGGGGTCGATCTCGACGTGGCCGGGAGACGCCGAGCAGACCTGCCACACCCCGCCCGTACGGACCAGGTCGAGGGAGTAGGCGACGGCGGCGCCGGGACCGGGCTCGGGCGTGAGGTCGACGTTGACCGTGGCCTGCCCGCCGCCCTCGGTGGAGGAGACGATCCGGTGGCCGAACCGGGCTCCCCGGCGGCGCAGTTCCGCCGCCGGGTCGGCGGCGGACGCGCAGGCCGCGGTGGGCGCGGTGCCACCCGTACCGACCGTGTGCAGGTAGGCCTCCACGGCTCGGTGCAGCGGGCTGCGGCCGGGATCGCCCGCCCGCACCAGCGCCGTCACGCCGAAGCCGACGGCCGAGAGCGCCAGCAGCACACCCGCGACGAGCACCACCCTGCCGGTACGGACCGGCCGTCCTGCGTACACGATGCCTCCGTCTGCTCCGGGAAACCCCTTGTCACGGGAGGGACGCCGCGCGGCCCGCCGCCGTTCCCGGACGGCCGGCGCCGTCGTGGTGTCCGCCGGCCACGACCCGCGAGGGGGCGGTCGACGGCGGCGGGGCCGCGCAGCGGGCCCACACCACCAGCAGGACCGGCAGCATCAGGTAGCCGAAGCGGCCCGCCGGAGCCAGCAGGAAGGCCAGGGTCAGTCCCAGGGCCAGCCGGTCGGCGGCGGCGACGACCGTGCGCGGCGGACGCGCCCACAGCGAGAGCGCCACCCCCAGCGCGCCCAGGCCCAGCAGGGCCACCGTCAGGTACCAGCCCCACGGCCCGAGACCGGCCAGCAGGTGCCCCGGCAGCGGGCTGCTCGCCGGGGTGGGCACCGGCGCCCGGCCCGTGGGGAAGGCGAAGACCTGCCGCCACAGCTCGGCCGGCTGGAGCAGCGCTCCCGGCAGTACCAGCAGGGCCGTGACCGGGGCGGCCACCGCCGCGCAGCGGAGCGCCGCGCGGCCGCCCCGGCAGGCCCGGAGGAGTACGAGGACCACCGCCACCGCCGGCAGCGCGGTCCACTTCATGGCGCACGCCGCCGCGAGCGCCGCCCCGGCCGCCGCCGGCCGGCCCGAGGCGGCCGCCGCGAGTGCCAGGCAGCACAGCCCCGAAAGCGGCAGGTCCACCCCGCTCACCGCCAGCGGGAGGGCCACCACCGGGGAGGCCACCAGGACCGGCAGCCACGGCGAGGCGGGGCCGCCGAGCATCCGGCGCCCGGCCCACAGGGCGGCGAACAGGACGGCCGCGCACCAGATCCGGGCGTCGCCGAGCAGGCGGACCGCCCAGCCGTCGCCGCCGCCCAGCAGGGCGCGGGGAAGACCCAGGAGGGCCATGCCGGGCAGGTAGGGGGTGTACTCCCCGACCCCGGCGGGGCGTTCCACGTAGAGGTGTCCGGATTCCAGCAGGAGCCGCCCGGACCGTTCGATCACCGCGACCTCCGACTGGCCCTGCCCGGTCAGGACCAGGAGCAGCAGGGGCAGTACGACGGCCCCGGTGAGGGCCGCGGCCGTCGCCGAGCGGGGGCGGCCCAGCGCGGTGGCCCCGGCGGCGACCAGGTATCCGGCGGCCGCGCAGCAACCCCACAGCCGGTGCGGGCCGAGCGCGGAGAACAGCGGGAACGACAGCGCCCAGGCCGCCGCGAGCAGCCAGCCGGCGGTCCGGCGGGCGGCGGGCGGGGCGGGCAGCAGACGGGAGGCCGCGGAGGGGAGCGGGCGGGCGGAGGGGGTCATGGACCCATTCCAGCCGCGCGGCCGTCTCGGGTCTGCACGCCCAGGCGGAGCCTTCGTGGTCGGGTTTCCCCTACCACGGGGGCTCCCGCGGGCCGTGGCCTGTG
>NZ_JBHYVA010000687.1:1834-4487 GCF_042750055.1 Streptomyces sp. NPDC059456 | reverse complement strand
GCGCCCCACCGGCCCTCCCTCTGGCCCCCTTTCGGGCGGCGGGCAGGGCCCGCCCCAGCCACCGCCACCTCCGCCGCGGCCGCCCGGAGGCGGAGGCGCGCCGCCCGGAGGCACGCCGCCCGGCTCGGCCGGACCACCCGACAAGCGGCCCTGGTGGCGGTCCGTACCCCGGGTGGCCACCGCGCTCGTCGCGGTGGCGGCCGCCGTGGTCCTGGCCGTGGTGCTGACCCGGCCCGGCGGCACGCCCGCCGCGCGCGGCGAGGTGTTCCTCCAGCCCGCCTCCGCGACCGGCCCGGCCCCGTTCACCGAGTCCACCGCCGCCAAGGAGGCCGTCCCGCCCCCGCAGAGCCCCGCACCGTCGACGGGCAGCGCGGCGCCCACCGCCACGCGCAGCATCAGCGGTGCGGCGCCGGGCCTGTACGGCGGCACCCAGTCCGTGGCCAGCTGCGACGTCGGGAAACAGATCCGGGCGCTGTCCGCCCAGCCGGACAAGAACGCCGCGTTCGCCTCGGCGCTCGGCATCGAACCCGCGTCCGTCCCCGGCTACCTGCGTTCGCTGACCCCGCTCCAGCTGCGCGCCGACACCCGCGTCACCAACCACGGCTACCACGACGGCAAGGCCACCCCCTACCAGGCGGTGCTCCAGGCAGGGACGGCGGTCCTGGTCGACGACCGGGGCGTCCCGCGGGTGCGGTGCGCCTGCGGCAACCCGCTCGGCCCCCCGGTCGCGCTCAAGCCCGACCCGCGGCGGCACGGGCAGCCGTGGAGCTCGTACCAGCCGTCGAAGGTGGTGGTCATCGCGCCGTCGGCGACGGTCGTCGACAAGTTCGTGATCTACGACCACCAGGGCGGTCGCTGGTTCGCCCGGGACCGGGGCGACCACCGGGGAAGCCACGACAAACCCGTGCCGCCCCCGGTGGCACCTTCGGCGCCGGTCACCCCCACCCCCGCAACCACCCGCACGACGCCGGCCCCCGCGAGCTCCCCCGCGGTCTCCGTCCGGCCGACTGCGTCGGCCACCGCGTCCGGCCCGGTGTCCGAGCCGCCCACGACGCAGCCGCGCACGTCTGCGCCCCCGCCGTCGCCCGAGCCGTCGTCCGCACCCCCGTCCGGGCCTCCGTCCGGGCCGTCGTCCGCGCCCTCGTCCGGGCCCCCGGCGGGCAACCCTCCGTCCGCCACCCCGGCCGCGACCGCGGCCGCCGGAACCGCCACGGGCACGGCAACCGGTTAGCCGGCCGGCGGCTTGTGCGGGCACACGTCCGGGAACGGTGAGACCCTGGCTGCATGGCCGAAAGGGGAGCGAGCCCCGAGGTCGACTGGCCCGCACAGCCGGACATGAGCCTCGCGCTCAACCGCATGGGCACCTTCGACTGGGACCTCGACAGCGGGCAGATGCATCTGGATCCCACCGCCCTGAGGGTCCTCGACCTGCGCCCGGAGGAGTTCAGCGGCACCCCCGAGGGACTGCGGGCCCGGGTGCAGCCGGGCGAGGAGGTCCGGCTCGACGCCCGGGTCGCGCAGGCGCTCAAGGACGGCCGGAGCCACTACGGTGCGTACGTCCGCACCCGCGGCCGCGACGGCACCCCGTCCTGGACCCACATCCAGGGCCACATCCTGCGCGACGCCAACGGCCGTCCGTACCGGATCATCGGGATCCTGCGCGACGCCGCCCACGACCCCGGCGACCCCGGCGCCGGCGGGGAGCAGGCCGAGGGGCGGCGCCGGATGACCGGCGTCGTCGAGCGGACCAGCGCGATCCTGGCCCACGCGCGCACCGTCAACGACGTGACCGACGTCCTGAAGGACCCCGCGGCGCTCGGCCACCTGGGCGCGGTCAGCGTGATGCTCGGCATCGTCGACGGCGGCCGGATCCACCTCGTCGCGGAGGGACAGCTCGGCTCGTACGTCCCGGAGATCGAATACACCCGCATCGACGCGCAGTTCCCGATGAGCGAGGCCGTACGCAGCCTCCAGCCGGTCTTCATCGCCTCGCGCGAGGTGTTCCAGCGGAGCTACCCGGAGCTGTGGCCGTACATCGAGCCGCTGTCCGTGCGCAGCGGCGTCTACCTGCCGCTGATCGCCCAGGGGCGGGCCATCGGCGCGCTCGGCCTGCTCTACCAGCGGGACGGCGATTTCACCGCCGAGGAGCGGAACCTGCTCCTCGCCCTCGGCAGCGGCATCGCGCAGAGCCTGCAGCGGGCCATGCTCTTCGAGCAGGAGCACGATCTGGCGGAGGGCCTCCAGCGGGCCATGCTGCCGCGCCGCATCCCGGAGGTGCCGGGGGCGCGGATCGCCGTACGGTACCGGGCCGCCCGGATGGGGCGGGACATCGGCGGCGACTGGTACGACGTGATCCCGCTCGGCGACGGCCGCGTCGGGGTGATGATCGGAGACGTGGAGGGCCACGACACCGACGCGGCGGCCGTCATGGGCCAGCTGCGGATCGTCCTGCGGGCGTACATCGCCGAGGGGCACACCCCGGGCACGGCCATGGGGCGGGCCTCGACCTTCCTGCGGGAGCTGGAGACGGACCGTTTCGCCACCTGCACGTACGCCGAGATGGACCTGAACACCGGCATGCTCCAGCTGGTCCGCGCCCGCCCCCACCACCCCGTGGGGAGGCGCGGCGGCCGGCCCCGCCCGGGCGCGGATT
>NZ_JBHYVA010000687.1:0-1824 GCF_042750055.1 Streptomyces sp. NPDC059456 | reverse complement strand
CTCCCCCCACTCCCAGCTCTGCTATTACCCACTCACCCCGCGAGACCGCCCGGGCGCCCCCCCCCCCCCCCCCCGCGGGGTGTCCCCCCCGCCGCGAGGCCACCTGCCACCGGATCCCGGTGGCCGGCGGGCTCCCGCTCGGACTGCCGCCGGGCGAGCGGTCGGGCACCGGCGCCGGATACCCCGTCACCAGTCTCGAACTGCACCCCGGCGACACCCTGGTGCTGTGCACGGACGGTCTGCTCGAACGGTCGGAAGGCGCCCCCGGAGCGGGCATGCGGGAGCTCATGGAGGCGGTCAGCAACGGGCCGGTGGACGTCGAGGAACTCGCCGACGTCCTGTGCGACCTGGTCGGGGACGCGGGCGCGGGCGACGACATGGCCCTCCTCCTGCTGCGCCGCCGCGGCACCCCCAACCCGCGCGGCGGCGGACCGCTGCGCCTGCGCCTGACCCCCGGCGACGCCGAGGGCCCGGCGATGGCCCGCCACCTGATCCGCGCGGCGGTGGCCGCGTGGGGCGCCCGGGACCGGGCCGACGAGATCGAACTGGCGGCGGACGAGCTGATGACCAACGCCCTCGTGCACACCGACGGCGGCGGCCACGTCAACGTGAGGCTGACGTCGGAGGGCCGGATCCGCATCGAGGTCGAGGACGCCAGCAGCGCGCTGCCGCACCGGCGCGAGGCCGGTGACTGGGCGGTGTCGGGGCGCGGCCTGCTGCTGGTGGACCGGCTCGCGGAGGACTGGGGCGTGGAGCCCCGGGGCGGCGGGAAATGCGTGTGGTGCGAGTTCACCGTCCCGGGGCACGCGGTGACGCACTGAGCCCCGGGCCCGCCCGGTCCGTGGCACCGGGCTCGGTCCGCGGCCCCGCCGGTCGCCGGCGCCGCCCGGCCCGGTCCGCCGGGCGGGGGATCAGAGCGACGCGTGGGCACGTTCGCACCGTGTCAGCCGGGTATCCGGCGGCCGCATCGATGTCCCCGGCGCCCGGACGTCCCGTCGGCCGTGACCGCGCGAACGGCTGAAAACCGCGGGCCGCGAGCCGTTCCACGCGTCCGGGGCGGGGGTGAGTGGCCGATGCTGCCTGCGTGCTGAGCCTGCGTCCGCGTCCGCTGCTGCCCGTGCTGCCCGTCCTGCTCGCCGTCGTCCTCACCGCGCCCGCGCGGGCCGCCGAAGCGCCGGCCGAGGGGATCGAGACCGCCCGGACCGGCCGGCAGATCGCCCCCGGGATCCGTCTGGAGTCGTACGACCGGCTGGAAGCCGACCGCTGGCTGCGGATCGACGAGCTCCGTGTCGACCTCGGCGGGAGCGGCGGGGTGCGCGCCGAGTACCTGGGCGGCCGCGGCCCGGCCACCGTCGCCGAGTCCGCCGCCCGCCACCCCGCGGGGCCCGGGCGGCGCGTGGTCGCCGCCGTGAACGGCGACTTCTTCGACATCCGGGGTACGGGTGCACCGCTCGGCCCGGGCGTGGGCGGCGGCCGGCTGCTGCATTCGGCGGGCCCGGGGCCCGGCGCGGCCCCGGCCGTGGGGTTCAGCCCCGACGGCACCGGCCGGGTCCTGCGCATCGGCCTCGCCGGCAGCGTCACCCTGCCCGGCGGGACGGTGCGTCCGCTGGCCGGCTACAACGCGGCCCGCCCGGCCGCCGAGGGCCTCTCCGCGTACACCGCCGACTGGCCGGGGACGCAGCTGCCCGCGCCGGGCACCGCCGTCGCGGTCCGGGACGGCCCGGGGACGGCCGGCGCCCCCCCCCAGGAGGCTCCGGCCCGCGGCGGTTTTGGCGGACCCGAAACACAATTAGAGGCCGGGCACGCACACGACGCGCGCGTCCG
>NZ_JBHYVA010000686.1:0-4489 GCF_042750055.1 Streptomyces sp. NPDC059456 | reverse complement strand
ACGATCAAAGACACCGTGCCCGAGCCTTGGTTGGCCGCGTAGACGCGCCCGCCGTCGGGGCTGACGGCCACCCCGGCGGGGTCGTCGCCGACGGCGGTGGTGGACGTGATGGTGAGGGACGTCGTGTCGATCGCCACCACGGTGCCGGAGTCCGTGTCGACGTCGGTGACCGTGACGTAGGCCAGGTCACCGGACGGGCTGACCGCCACGTCGACCGGCTGGTTGCCGACGCCGACGTCCACGCTGGTCACCGTGGGCGGGGTCGTGGTGGTGTCGACCACCGAGACGTCGTGCGAGGCGCTGTTGGTGACGTAGGCGCGGGTGCCGGACGGGTTGAAGGCGACTTGGACGGGGGTGTCACCGACGGGGATGGTTCCCGTGACGGCGTGCGTGGCCGTGTCGATCACGTCCAGCTCGTCCGCGTTCGCGACGTAGACCTGGGTACCGGCCGGGTTGACCGCCAGCCCGAAGGGATTTCCTCCGACGTCGACGGTGGTGGTGATCGCGTTGTCGGACGTGCCGAGCACCGAGACGCTTCCCGAGAGGAAGTTGGTGATGTACGCCTCGGTGCCGTCGGGCGTGACCGCGACGCCGTAGGGGTTGACGCCCACGGGAATCCTGGCGGTGATCTGTTGAGCGGCCGTGTCGATCACCAGGACGTTGCCGGGCGTGGAGGCGTTCGTCACCTCGGTGACGAAGGCGTACGTTCCGGCGGCGGCAGCCGCGGGGGTCGCGAGAACGAGTGGCAGGGCCGGGAGGCAGAGCGAGGCGGCCAGCGCCAGGCGGCTCCACACCGGCCGCGCGGGAGCGCTTGCGCGGAGGAGAAACGACACGACACCAACCCCGGCAGTAGGGACGGATCACCGGGTACGGATCGTATGCCGCGGGTCCCGCCCGGTCGTGGATTCCCTCGCGGCCCGAACGGGTGATCAAGAGAGGCGGGAATCCGGCTCCAGTGCCTCCATTCGATGCATGTCCGCCGGCGCCCGTGCGGGGTGCGCAGGGGCGGGCCCCACGAGGCGGCACACTCCCCCGGGAAGTCCACTGCGCCGACCGAGACGCTCATGAATCAGCGGGGGTTCGACCCATATGGCGGATCTGGTGTTCATCGCCCTCACGTTCGTGGTGTTCGGGCTGCTCCTGCTCGCGGTCCGGGGGGTCGAACGACTGTGAGTGCGGAGAACGTCGTCGGGCTCGTCGTCGCGGTGGCGATGGTGTGCTACCTGCTGGCCTGCCTGCTCTTCCCGGAGCGCTTCTGATGAGCGACACCCTCGCGGGCTGGTTGCAGATCCTCGCCCTCGTGGCCGTGCTCGCCCTCTCCTTCCGCCCGCTGGGCGACTACCTGGCCGCCTGCCTGAGCGGCTCCCGCCACCTGTACGCGGAGCGGCTCGTCTACCGGGCCGCCGGAGTGCAGCCGGAGTCCGATCAGACCTGGCCGGTGTACCTGCGCAGCGTGCTGGCGTTCTCGCTGGTGTCGATGGTGTTCCTGTACGCGTTCCTGCGTCTGCAGAACCACCTCCCGCTCTCGCTCGGCATGGCGCCGGTCACGCCCGACCAGTCCTTCGACACCGCCGCCTCCTTCGTGACCAACACGAACTGGCAGTCGTACGCGGGCGAGAAGACCATGGGCCACCTGGTGCAGATGGCGGGCCTGGCCGTGCAGAACTTCCTGTCGGCCGCCGTCGGCATCGCCGTGCTCGTCGGCCTCGTCCGGGGGTTCACGCGCGAACGGAGCGAGCGCATCGGCAATTTCTGGGTGGACCTGACCCGGATCGTGCTGCGGGTCCTGCTGCCCGTCGCCTTCGTCTTCGCGATCGTCCTGGTGGCCGACGGGGTCGTCCAGAACCTGCACGGCGTGCGCACCGTCGCCACCATCGCGGGGCAGACCCAGGGCATCACGGGCGGCCCCGTCGCTTCGCAGGAGGCGATCAAGCAGCTGGGGACCAACGGTGGCGGTTTCTACAACGCCAATTCCGCGCACCCCTTCGAGAATCCCACCGGCCTGACCAATCTGATCGAGACCTACCTCATGCTGGTCATCGCGGTCGCGATGCCGCGCATGTTCGCCACCCTGATCGGCGACCGACGGCAGGGCTACGCGATCCTCGCCGTGATGGCCCTGCTCTGGACGGTCTCGGTGGCCGTGGTCACCGCCAACGAGCTGCACGGCGTCAGCAGTACGGCGGGCCACGCGGCCGGCGGCATGATGGAGGGCAAGGAGCAGCGGTTCGGCATCTGGGCCTCCGCGCTGTTCGCCGTCTCCACCACGCTGACCTCCTGTGGTGCCACCGACTCCGCCCACGATTCGTACACGCCCGGCGGCGGCGGGTTGCTGATCTTCAACATGATGCTGGGCGAGATCGCCCCCGGCGGTACCGGGTCCGGCCTGTACGGAATGCTGATCCTCGCCGTGGTCACGGTGTTCGTGGCCGGGCTCATGGTCGGCCGCACCCCCGAGTACCTGGGCAAGAAGCTCGGCAGCCGCGAGATCAAGTTCGCCTCCCTGTACATCCTCACCACTCCCGTCGTCGCACTGGCCGGTGCCGGACTGGCGATGGCGCTTCCGGGAGAGCGGGCGGCCATGACCAACCCCGGCCCGCACGGCTTCTCGGAGGTGCTGTACGCCTTCGCCTCGGCCGCGAACAACAACGGCTCGGCCTTCGCCGGGCTGCAGTCCGACACCGTCTGGTACAACACCGTGCTCGGGCTGGTCATGCTCCTCGGCAGGTTCCTGCCGATCGTGTTCGTCCTCGCACTCGCCGGATCCCTCGCGTCCCAGCGCAGGCTGCCCGTGACCGCGGGCACGCTGCCCACCCACGGCGTGCAGTTCGTCGGTCTGCTGACGGGCGTGGTCCTCATCGTCGTCGGCCTCACCTACTTCCCGGCGCTCGCGCTGGGCCCCCTCGCGGAAGGTCTGCACTGATGTCCGCCACGGCAGGCCCGCCGCCCCCTTCGGCGGCCCGGATCGCCGGCGGTCTGCTCGACCCCCGGCAGCTGCTGCTCGCCCTGCCCGGCGCCGTCCGCAAACTCGATCCGCGGGCCATGGTGCACAACCCGGTGATGTTCGTGGTCGAGGTCGGGGCCGCACTGACCACGCTCTCGGCCGTCCGGCATCCGAGCGTGTTCGCGTGGGTGATCACCGTGTGGCTGTGGCTGACCACCCTCTTCGCCAACCTTTCCGAGGCGGTGGCGGAGGGGCGCGGGAAGGCGCAGGCGGACACCCTGCGCCGGTCCCGTACCGAGACCCCGGCGCGCCGGCTGGTGGACTGGCGGCCGCACGCGACCGGAACCGCCGAGGAGGAGGTGCCCTCCGCGCGACTGCGGCCGGGTGACCACGTCGCGGTCGAGGCGGGGCAGGTCATCCCCGGGGACGGCGATGTGGTCGAGGGCGTGGCCTCGGTGGACGAGTCGGCGATCACCGGCGAATCGGCCCCCGTGATCCGCGAGTCGGGCGGTGACCGCTCCGCCGTCACCGGCGGGACGAAGGTGCTGTCCGACCGTATCGTCGTCAAGATCACCTCGAAGCCCGGTGAGACGTTCATCGACCGGATGATCGGCCTCGTGGAGGGCGCGGCGCGGCAGAAGACGCCGAACGAGATCGCGCTGAACATCCTGCTGGCGTCGTTGACCATCGTCTTCCTGGTCGCCGTCGTCACGCTCCAGCCCTTCGCGATCTTCGCGGGGGCCGAGCAGACGATCGTCATCCTCGTCGCCCTCGTCGTCGCCCTGATCCCCACGACGATCGGCGGCCTGCTCTCCGCGATCGGCATCTCCGGCATGGACCGGCTCGTCCAGCGCAACGTGCTCGCGATGTCCGGGCGGGCCGTCGAGGCCGCGGGCGATGTCGGCACCCTGCTGCTGGACAAGACGGGCACCATCACCTTCGGCAACCGCCAGGCCTCGGACTTCCTCCCGGCGGCGGGTGTGGGTGCGCAGGAACTCGCCGATGCCGCCCAGCTGTCCTCCCTCGCCGACGAAACGCCGGAGGGCCGTTCCATCGTCGTCCTGGCGAAGCAGCGGCACGAGCTGCGCGCCCGCGGGGAGGGCGAACTGGCCCGGGCCCGGTTCGTTCCGTTCACGGCGCAGACCAGGATGTCCGGGGTCGACCTGGACGGCCGCCGCATCCGCAAGGGCGCGGCCGGGGCGGTCATCGCCTGGGTGGGCGAGGCCGGGGGCACGGTCTCCGACGACGTGCACTCCACCGTCGAGCGGATCGCGCAGAGCGGGGGCACTCCGCTCGTGGTGGCCGCCGACGGGACGGACGGAGTGCGCGTGCTCGGAGTCGTCCACCTCAAGGACGTCGTCAAGAACGGCATCCGGGAGCGGTTCGACGCCCTGCGCGCGATGGGGATCCGGACGGTGATGATCACGGGTGACAACCCGCAGACGGCGCGGGCGATCGCCGAGGAGGCGGGTGTCGACGATTTCCTCGCCGAGGCCACGCCCGAGGACAAGATGGCCCTCATCAAGCGGGAGCAGGCCGGCGGCA
>NZ_JBHYVA010000685.1:0-4505 GCF_042750055.1 Streptomyces sp. NPDC059456 | reverse complement strand
GGCTCCGCCCGCGGTCAGGTCGCGTGCGGCGGCGAGACCGGCGAGGCCGGCGCCGAGCACGATGACGTCGTGGTTCATGGGGGTGTTCCTCCGGTCGGTGCGCACGGGCGGCGGGGCGGGGGCGACGGGCGAACGGGCCGGCCGGCCGGACGGGTCGGCCGGGCGGACGGGTCGGCCGGGCGGGTCGGCCGGGCGCGTCAGTCGAGGACCAGGCAGTGTTCGGGCTTCCAGCCGATCTCCACGCGCTCGCCGCCGCTCCAGCGGTCCTCCCTGCGCGAGCGCACGGTGTTCTGCTCCAGTACGGACACCGTCACGCCCGGGGCCAGTTCGATGAGGTACGTGGTGGTCGCACCGCCGTAGACGGTCTCCCGGACGATCCCGCCGACCTTGGCCATGCCGGCCTCGAAGTCGGAGAGCCAGATCTTCTCGGGCCGGATCGACAGGTTGACCCTGCTCCCGTCGGTGACCGAGGCCCGGGGGCCGACGGGCAGGGCGGGGCCCTCGTCCAGGACGACCGTGCCGGAGCGGTAGGTGCCGGGGACCAGGTTGGAGGTGCCCATGAAGGAGGCCGTGAAGCTGGTGGCGGGGCGCTCGTACACGTCCTCCGGGGTACCGCACTGCTCGATGCGGCCCTCGTTCATGACCGCGAGGCGGTCCGACATGGTCAGGGCCTCGTCCTGGTCGTGCGTGACGAACACGAAGGTGATGCCGACCTCGCGCTGGATCTGCTTGAGCTCGACCTGCATCCGGCGGCGCAGCTTCAGGTCGAGGGCGGCCAGCGGTTCGTCGAGCAGGAGCACTTGGGGGCGGTTGACCAGCGCGCGGGCCAGGGCGACGCGCTGGCGCTGGCCGCCGGAGAGGGTGGACGGCTTGCGGCCGGCGAGGTGCCCGAGCTGGACGAGGTCGAGCACGGCGGCGACCCGCTCGCGGATCTCGGCGCGGGGCACGCGCTTGCGTTTGAGGCCGAAGGCCACGTTGTCCGCGAGGGAGAGGTGGTCGAACAGGGCGTAGCTCTGGAAGACGGTGTTGACGTTGCGCCGGTCGGGCGGCAGCCCGGTCACGTCCTCGCCGTCGAGCAGGACGCTGCCTTCGGTGGGGTCGGCGAATCCGCCGATCATCCGGAGCAGGGTCGTCTTGCCGCAGCCGGAGGGGCCGAGGAGGGAGAAGAACTCGCCCGGGGCGATGTCGAGGGTGACGTCGCGGACGGCGTACGCGTCGGCGGCGCCGGCGTAGCGCTTGCCGACGGCGTCGAGCCGGACCGCGGGGCGGGGGTGCACGGGGGTCGGGTACATGGCGTCACTTCCCGGAGAGCAGATCGAGGCCGCCGCGGCGGCCGAACAGGCGCGGTATGGCCAGTGCCAGGACGATGAGGGCCACCGATCCGACGAGCATCAGGGTGCCGACGGCGTTGATGGTGGGCTGTACGCCGAACCGGATCGCGGAGTAGATGCGTACGGACAGCGGCTGCGGATCGACGCCGGTGGTGAAGTAGGCGAGGACGAAGTCGTCGAAGACGAGGGCGAAGACCAGCACGGCGGAGGCGAGGATGCTCGGGAGCAGTGCGGGCAGGGTCACCAGGCGCAGGGCCTGCCGGCGGGTGGCGCCGAGGTCCATGGCCGCCTCCTCCACCTCCGGGTTCAGGGCGGCGATGCGGGAGCGCAGGATGACCGTCACGTAGGAGATGGAGAAGGTGATCTCGGCGAGCATCACGGTGCCGGTGGACAGGGGGACGCCCGTCCCCTTGAAGAGGAGCATCGCCGCGACGCCGGTGACGATCTCCGGGGTGATCAGCGGGACGAGCATGACCAGTCCGGCGAGCGAGCCGAGCCGGTTGCGGGCGCGCACCAGGCCGAGGGCCAGGGCCACGCCGAGGACCAGCGAGCCGGCCATGGCGGCCAGGGAGACCCGCAGGCTCATGCCGAGCGAGGCGAGCAGGACGTCGTCGTGGAGGAAGGCCTCGTACCAGCGCAGGCTCAGCCCGTGGAAGACGGTCAGGGACTTCTGCGCGTTGAAGGAGAACAGGACGACGACCGCGACGGGGAGGTAGAGGAGGGCGAAGAAGACGACGGTGACGGCGATCGCGAAGCGGGGCCGCCGCTCGGCGCCGCGGTGGCGCCGCCGCTGTGGGGCACGGGGTGTCCGACGGGACGTCATCGGGCGGCCTCCGTCTCGTCCTTGCGGGTGCGCCGAAGGTAGCCGAGCATCCCGAGGAAGAGGACCGCCATCAGCAGCATGGTCAGGGCCGAGCCGAGCGGCCAGTTCTGGCCCTGGAAGAACTTGTCCTGGATCAGGTTGCCGATCATGATCTGGTCGGGTCCTCCCATGAGCTGGGCGCTGACGAAGTCGCCCATGGCGGGCAGGAACACGAGGACGCAGCCGGCCGCGGCGCCCTGCCGCGTGGCGGGCACGGTGACGAAGAGGAAGGTCCGCAACGGGCCGCCGTAGAGGTCGCGGCCGGCCTCGATCAGCGAGGTGTCCATCCGTTCCAGGGCCGCGAACAGCGGGATGATCATGAACACGATGAAGCCGTAGACGAGTCCGGCGATGACCCCGCCGCCGGTCTGGAGGATCTTCGTGTCGCCGTCGGCGAGGCCGGTCGCGCGCAGCGCCTTCAGCAGCGGTCCGTCGTCGGAGAGGACGACGGACCACCCGTACATCCGCACCAGGTAGTTGGCGAAGAAGGGGACGACGATGGCGGCGATCAGCGCGTTCTTGAAGCGCCCGCCGTGCAGGGCGATCGTGTAGGCGACCGGATAGGCCACGGCCAGACAGATCACACAGGTGATCAGCGCGTATCCGAGGGAGCGCAGCAGGACGGTGCGGTACGCGGGATCGGCCAGGGTGGCGATGTTCTCGAAGTCGAATCCGAACCGCGGGTTCCCCAGCGGGTCGGTGGTGCCGAACGCGAGCGTGGCCACCAGGACGAGGGAGGCGAGCAGGAAACCGGTCATCCACAGGGTGCCCGGCAGCATCAGCCAGGTCCACAGGCGCGTCCCGGACGCGGCCGGCCCGCGGCCGCGCCGGGCCGCCGCTCCGGATCGGGTGCGTCGCGCCATGTCAGCCGGCCTTCACATCGGTCCAGGCGGCGTCGCGGGCCCGCTCGGCCGTCGCGGTGCCGTTGCGGTAGAACAGGTCGGCCTTGAGGTCGTCGGCGGTCACCAGGCACTGGGGGAAGGGCTCCACCAGCGCGGCGTAGGTGTCCTCGGTGCCGCGAACCGGCATCGGGTAGCCGATGTACTCGATGTTCTTCTTCACGTTCTCGGGGCGGAGCATGTAGTCGATGAAGAGCATCGCGGTGCCGGGGTGCTGCGCGTCGGCCGGTATGGCGTAGCAGTCGGTGTTGACGGGGGCGCCCTCCTTGGCGACCTCGAAGCCGAAGACCGCCGGGTCCTCGGCCTGCGCGAGCATGGCGGCCATGTCCCCGCTCCACGCCTGGGTCATGTCGGCGTTGCCGTTGAGCAGGTTGTTGTAGCTGTCGCTGGAGAAGCCGCGCAGCCGGGGGCGCAGCGAGTGCAGCGTCTCGGCGACGCGCCCGAGTTCGCCCGCATCGCCGGTGGTGAGACCGAGTCCCAGCTTGAGCGCGCCCATGCCGAGCACCTCGTCGCGGTCGTCGAGTACGAAGACCTTGCCCTTGGCCTGCTCGTTCCACAGGTCGTCCCAGGAGCCCGTCAGCTCCCCGAGACGGTCCCGGCGCCATCCGATGCCGGTCTTGTACATGGTGAAGGGGACGGTGTGCGCGGAGCCGGGGTCGTACCAGGGATCGGCGAAGTAGCCGTAACCGCCGAACACCGCCTCGGCGTTCTTCAGCCGCGTGTGGTCGATGGAACGCAGCCGGCCGCCGGCGGTGAGGCGCTGCGCCCACTTCGCCGTGGGGAAGATGATGTCGTAGCGGTTTCCGGCGCCCAGCTTGGCGGCCATGCCCTCCATGGAGTCGAAGTTCGACTGGACGACCTTGACGCCGTACTCCTTCTGGAAGCCCTCGAAGACGGCCGGATCGACGAAGTCGGCCCAGTTGAAGTAGACGAGGTCGCCGTCGACCTTGACGTCGATCGGGGTCTGCGCGGCCGCGGCGGCGGCCGGATCGCCGCCGGCTGCGAATCCGCAGCCGGCCGAGGTGAGGGCGAGGGCCGCGGTGGCGCCGGCGCGCAGGAGGGAGCGTCTGGTCAGGGGAAGTGCCTCGGGGGACATCGGGGTCCTCTCCGTAGGGGCCCGCGGCCGTGGGGGGACGGCGGGGAGCGAACAGCGGCGGGGGCGTCGTGCGGTCGTGCCCGCACGGACGGCACGGTTCAGCGGGAGCGGCTCACAGCCCGGCGGTGTCGAGACCGGCGGGGTCGCGAGGGGCGTCGAGGCCGGCGCGGTCGCGAAGCGCGGTGTCGCGAGGGGCGGCTTCGGGCCGGGTGGCGCCCCGGCCTGCGGCGTCGAGATCGGCCCGGATGCGGCCGGCGAACCAGCCGACCGCCGACTCGCGGCGCGACAGCGGCCCGGGCTCGATCACGGGGGTGGAG
>NZ_JBHYVA010000684.1:0-4510 GCF_042750055.1 Streptomyces sp. NPDC059456 | reverse complement strand
TTTACTGAACCGCCCACCCCCGATATAAACACTATCATTTTGGTGGGCAGGTTCAGTTGTGTATAAGAGACTGGCACCCCGGCACGACCGCGGACCAGCTGGCCGACGCGGTCGTCCACATGGCCCTGGACGGCCTGCGGACCGTCCGCGGCTAGCACCCCGGCCGGACCCGGCGCGGCTACTCCTCGGAGATGGCCGGGCCGCCGCCCGGGCCGGGGGCCAGCAGGTCCGTCTCCTCGAAGACCAGGAGGGTGCGGGTCGAGAGCACCTCCGGGATGGACTGGAGGCGGGTGAGGACCAGCTCGCGCAGGGTGCGGTTGTCCGGGGTGTGGACCAGCAGCAGGACGTCGAAGTCGCCGCTGACCAGCGCGATGTGGGCCGCGCCCGGCAGCTCGCGGAGCTTCTCGCGGACCGTGCGCCAGGAATTCTGGACGATCTTCAGGGTGATGTACGCGGAGGCGCCCTGGCCCGCCCGCTCGTGGTTGACACGGGCGGTGAACCCGCGGATCACCCCGTCGTCGATCAGCCGGTTGATCCGCGCGTAGGCGTTCGCGCGCGACACGTGGACCTGCTCGGCCACCGACCGTATCGACGCGCGGCCGTCCGCCTGGAGCAGCCGCATGATCGAACGGTCGATGGGGTCCAGGGGGCGCGGGGGTGCCTGTGGGGCGCACGGCGTACCGCCCGGCGGGACCGGTGCGGATCCCGGCGTGGAACCCGATGCGGCCATTTGTTCATCCGGCATTGCCCACTGCCTCCCTCTCCTGGACGTCCTGCACCCATCCCATGGCCCCGGCGCCACTTTGTCCACAGCCTGGAGCCGCCTGTAGCCAAATTGCGCCATCGACCGAACAATCGGTTGGTGAGGCGCCTCACTCCCCCGGCCACCGCCGTGGGACCCCCAGGCACCGCCCTGCCCGCTTCCCACGAGGAGGTGTACGCCGCCATGACGGTCCAAGAGCTGCCCGGTGCCGGTGCGTCCCACCGATCCACCCCGCCGCCCGCCTGGAGGCCCCGTACGGATGCCGCCCCGCTGCTCCCGGACCCCGAGCCGTACCGGGTGCTGGGCACGCCGGCCGCCGAGAAGCTCGATCCCGAGCTGATGCGGCGCTGCTACGCCGAGCTGGTGCGCGGCCGCCGCTACAACGCACAGGCCACCGCCCTCACCCGGCAGGGCCGTCTCGCGGTCTACCCCTCCACCGTCGGACAGGAGGCCTGCGAGATCGCGGCCGCCCTGGTCCTGGAGGAGCAGGACTGGCTCTTCCCGAGCTACCGCGACACCCTCGCGGCCGTGGCGCGCGGACTCGACCCCGTCCAGGCACTGACCCTGCTGCGCGGCGACTGGCACACCGGGTACGACCCGCGCGAGCACCGCATCGCACCGCTGAGCACCCCGCTCGCCACCCAGCTGCCGCACGCGGTCGGCCTGGCGCACGCGGCCCGCCTGCGCGGCGACGACGTGGTCGCGCTCGCCATGGTGGGCGACGGCGGCACCAGCGAGGGCGACTTCCACGAGGCGCTGAACTTCGCCGCCGTCTGGCAGGCCCCGGTGGTCTTCCTCGTCCAGAACAACGGCTTCGCGATATCGGTCCCGCTGGCCAAGCAGACCGCCGCCCCCACCCTGGCCCACAAGGCCGTCGGGTACGGGATGCCCGGCCGTCTCGTCGACGGCAACGACGTCGCCGCCATGCACGAGGTGCTGTCCGAAGCCGTCCGGCGGGCCCGGGCCGGCGGCGGACCGACGCTGATCGAGGCGGTCACGTACCGCATCGAGGCCCACACGAACGCCGACGACGCGACCCGCTACCGCGGTGACGCCGAGGTCGAGGCGTGGAAGGCGCACGACCCGGTGGACCTGCTGGAGCGCGAGCTGACCGCCCGCGGGATCCTGGACGCGGCAGGCGTCCAGGAGGCCAAGGACGCCGCCGAGGCGATGGCGGCGACGCTGCGCGAGCGGATGAACGCCGAGCCCGTGCTCGACCCGATGGACCTGTTCGAAAACGTCTACGCGGAGCAGACCGGCCGGCTCCGCGAACAGGCGGAGATGCTGCGCGCCGAGCTCGAGGCGGAGGAGCAGTCGTGACCACGGTGGCCGTGAAGCCGGCGACGATGGCGCAGGCCCTGGGCCGGGCCATGCGCGATGCGATGGCGGAGGACCCGACGGTCCACGTCATGGGCGAGGACGTCGGGACGCTGGGCGGGGTCTTCCGGATCACGGACGGCCTCGCGAAGGAGTTCGGCGAGGAGCGCTGCACGGACACGCCGCTCGCGGAGGCCGGGATCCTGGGCGCCGCGGTGGGCATGGCCATGTACGGGCTGCGGCCCGTCGTGGAGATGCAGTTCGACGCGTTCGCGTACCCGGCGTTCGAACAGCTGATCTCGCACGTGGCGAAGATGCGCAACCGCACGCTCGGCGCGATGCCGCTGCCGATCACCATCCGGGTGCCGTACGGCGGCGGGATCGGCGGAGTGGAGCACCACAGCGACTCCTCCGAGGCGTACTACGTGGCCACCCCCGGCCTGCACGTGGTGACCCCGGCGACCGTCGAGGACGCGTACGGGCTGCTGCGCGCGTCGATCGCGAGCGACGACCCGGTGGTCTTCCTGGAGCCGAAGCGGCTGTACTGGTCGAAGGCGCAGTGGAACCCGCAGGCGCCGCAGGCCGTACCGGGGATCGGGAAGGCACTCGTCCGGCGTACCGGCACCAGCGCGACGCTGATCACCTACGGCCCCTCCCTGCCGGTGTGCCTGGAGGCGGCCGAGGCGGCGCGCGAGGAGGGCTGGGACCTGGAGGTCGTGGACCTGCGCTCGCTCGTCCCGTTCGACGAGGACACGGTCGTGGCCTCGGTACGCCGTACCGGGCGCGCGGTGGTGGTCCACGAGGCGGGCGGCTTCGCCGGACCGGGCGCGGAGATCGTCGCCCGCATCCAGGAGAAGTGCTTCCACCACCTGGAGGCGCCGGTGCTGCGGGTGACGGGCTTCGACATCCCGTACCCGCCGCCGATGCTGGAGAAGCACCATCTGCCCGGTGTGGACCGAATCCTGGACACCGTGGCCCGCCTGCAGTGGGAGAACTGATGCCGCAGGTAATGGAGTTCAAGCTCCCCGATCTCGGGGAGGGACTGACCGAGGCCGAGATCGTCCGCTGGCTGGTCGCGGTGGGCGACGTCGTCGCCGTCGACCAGCCGGTGGTCGAGGTCGAGACGGCCAAGGCGATGGTGGAGGTGCCGTGCCCGTACGGCGGTGTGGTCACCGCCAGGTTCGGGGAGGAGGGCACGGAACTCCCCGTCGGAGCACCGCTGATCACGGTGGCGGTGGGTGCGGGCGCGGACGAGGCGGTGGAGTCCGAGGATTCCGGCTCGGGCAACGTCCTGGTCGGCTACGGGACGGACCACTCGCGCACGGCGCGTCGGAGGCGGGTGCGACCTGGCTCCGCAGCGCCGGTTCCTGCCGCCGCTCCCGTACCCACGGCCGCTCCCGCCGCGGCTCCCGTACCCACGGCCGCTCCCGTCACGGCCGCCGGGCCGGTGGCGGTGATCTCGCCGCTGGTGCGCAAGATCGCCCGGGACCACGGGATCGACCTGCGCGCGCTGCGCGGGTCCGGGCCCGAGGGCCTGATCCTGCGCTCCGACGTCGAGGCGGCGCTGCGCGCGCCGCAGCCGGCGGCGGCCCCCGCCGCGCCCGCCACCGCGCCCGCCGCGGCGGCCGGTGAGCGGATCCCGCTGAAGGGCCTGCGGGGCGCGGTGGCCGAGAAGCTGTCGCGCAGCCGCCGGGAGATCCCGGACGCCACGTGCTGGGTCGACGCCGATGCGACCGAGCTGATGGCGGCCCGGGCCGCGATGAACGCGGTGGGCGGGCCGAAGATCTCGGTGCTGGCACTGCTGGCCCGGATCTGCACGGCCGCGCTCGCGAAGTACCCGGAGCTCAACTCGACCGTGGACCTCGCGGCCAACGAGATCGTGCGGCTGCCGTCCGTGCACCTGGGTTTCGCCGCGCAGACCGAGCGCGGCCTGGTGGTCCCGGTGGTCCGGGACGCCGGGACGCGGAACCCGGAATCGCTGTCGGCGGAGTTCGCCCGGCTCACGGAGCTGGCCCGGACGGGGAAGCTGGCCCCGGCGGACCTGACGGGCGGCACGTTCACCCTGAACAACTACGGGGTGTTCGGCGTCGACGGGTCCACGCCGATCGTCAACCACCCGGAGGCGGCGATGCTCGGGGTGGGCCGGATCATGGCGAAGCCGTGGGTGCACCAGGGCGAGCTGGCCGTCCGTCAGGTCGTCCAGCTGTCGCTGACGTTCGACCACCGCGTGTGCGACGGCGGCACGGCCGGGGGCTTCCTGCGGTACGTCGCCGACTGCGTGGAGTCCCCGGCGGTCCTGCTGCGCTCCCTGTGACGCACCCGGTCCGGGGGGCCCCCCGGGCGCGGCCGCGCCCCCCCCCCGGGCCGGGCGCGCCCCGGCGGGGGGCGGGGGGGGGGGGGGAGGCTGGCAGCGAGGGGGGGGGCGCGCTC
>NZ_JBHYVA010000683.1:0-4515 GCF_042750055.1 Streptomyces sp. NPDC059456 | reverse complement strand
GGGCCCCGCCCGCGCAGGCCGCCCCCGGGCCCGGGGGCGCCGTCGTCGGCGCCGGGCTTGCCGCCCTTGCGCGGCTTCGGGCCCATCAGGCCGCCGCCCTGCATCTCCCCGTGGCCGTGCTCGCGCACCTCGGCGGCGAAAGCGCCCCGCCCGTGCTCCCGGTGGCCGTGCTCGGCCACCGCGACCGCCGCCGCCCCGCCGCCGATCACGACGACCGCGCCGAGGGCCACCCAGCGGGTGCGCCGTCCACGGGCCAGCCGGACCAGCCGGCCGCGGCGGCCCGTCACCGCACCGGTCGTGCCGGCCTTGGCCGCGCCCGGGTCCGCGGGCGGCTCGGCGGGCTGGGGACTGGACTGAGTCATCGGCATGCTCCTCGCGTTCTCCGGGCACTCCGCCCGGCTCGGCAGATCTTGCGCGCCCGATGCTGAAGCTGTGCTGAAGCCGGCTGAAGACCTCTTCAGCAAACCGGCGGAGCGACCTGAGAACCTTGTCCCCATGCGCGTACTGGTGGTCGAGGACGAACGACGGCTCGCCGCTGCCCTCCAGCGGGGCCTGCAGGCCGAGGGCTTCTCCGTGGACGTCGCCCACGACGGCCCGCAGGGTCTGTGGCTGGCCGCCGAGCACGACTACGACGCCATCGTGCTCGACATCATGCTGCCCGGCCTCAACGGCTACCGGGTCTGCGCCCGGCTGCGCGCGAGCGGCTGCGAGTCGGGGATCCTGATGCTCACCGCGAAGGACGGCGAGTACGACGAGGCGGAGGCCCTCGACACCGGCGCGGACGACTTCCTCTCCAAGCCCTTCTCCTACGTGGTCCTGGTCGCCCGGCTGCGCGCCCTCATCCGGCGCACCGGCCGGCGCAGCCCGCAGATCATGCAGTTCGGGGACCTGGTGATCGACCCGGGAGCGCAGCGGTGCACGCGCGCCGGCACCGAGGCCCGGCTGACCTCGCGCGAGTTCGCGGTCCTCGTCCACCTGGCCCGGCGGGCCGGGGAGGTCGTCCCGAAACGGGAGATCCTGGAGAACGTCTGGGACGCGGCCTACGACGGCGACCTCAACGTCGTCGAGGTCCACGTCAGCGCGCTGCGCCGGAAGATCGACGCACCGTTCGGCCGGGCCGCGGTGGAGACCGTCCGCGGCGCCGGCTACCGGCTGGCGGCCGACGGTGGCTGAACCGCGCACCGGGCCCGCCGCCGGACTCCCCGGCCGCATCGGCCTGCGCCCCGGCGGCCGGATCCGGGGCCTCGCGCGGCGCCTGCGCCCCCGGTCCGTCCGAGCCCGGGCCACGCTCGGTGCCTCGACGGTGGTCGCCCTGGCCCTCGGCGCCGCCTCCTTCGCCCTGCTCGGGATCCTCGACGGCAACCTCATGGGCAACGCCCAGGCCGACGCCGAACGGCAGGCGCTGTCCACCGCCGGGCTGGTGGCCGCCGGCCGGTTCGACCCCGTACTGACCCCCGGTCGCGGCACGGACTTCGTCCAGGTCGTCGACGCGCAGGGCCGCGTCCTCGCGGCGAGCCCCAACCTCGCCGGCCGCCCGGCGCTGTCCCCGGCCCGCCCGGGCAAACCCGGCACGGTCCGCGGGACCTGGAAGGAGGGCCCGGCGCGCGGCGACCGCCGCCACCGCGTCGTGCAGGTCACCACCGTCACCGCGGACGGACTGGTCACCGTCTACGCGGGGACCTCCCTGCGGGAGGCCGACACCGCCGACGACGTCATCACCGGTGTGCTCGCCGTCGTCGTACCGCTGCTCGTGCTCACCGTGGCCCTGGTCACCTGGCGGGTGACCGGCTGGGCACTGCGGCCCGTCGAGGCGATCCGCGCCGAGGTCGCCGCCATCGGCGACCGCGACCTGCACCGCCGCGTGCCGGTGCCGCGCAGCCAGGACGAGATCGCCCGGCTCGCCGTCACCATGAACACCACCCTGGACCGGCTCGAAGCCGCCGGGATCCGCCAGCGCCGGTTCATCGCCGACGCCTCGCACGAGCTGCGCAGCCCGATCACGGTGCTGCGCACCCAGCTGGAGGTCGCCCAGGCGCATCCCGATCCGGCGCTGTGGGGCGAGCTGGTCAGCGGGGCCCTGGAGGACACCGTACGGCTCCAGGACCTCGCCGCCGACCTGCTCCTGCTGGCTCGCCTGGACACCGGGGAGCCGCCCCCGGCCGCCCCGGTGGACCTGGCGGACGTCGCCCGCGAGGCCGCCGGGTCGCGCCGGCGGGACCGGATCCCCGTGGACACGGAGATCGCTCCCGAGGCCGTCGTGCGCGGCAGCACGCTGTGGCTGTCGCGGCTCGTGACGAACCTGCTGGACAACGCCCAGCGCCACGCGGAGCGACGGGTACGGCTCGTCCTGCGCGTCGACGAGGCCCGGAGCACCGCCGTACTGGAGGTCCGCGACGACGGGCCGGGCATCCCGGAGGCGGACCGCGAGCGGGTCTTCGAGCGGTTCACCCGCCTCGACGACGCCCGCAGCCGCGACGAGGGCGGCACCGGGCTGGGCCTGGCCATAGCCCGCGACATCGCCACCCGGCTGGGCGGTTCCCTCACGGTCGAGGACGCCCCGGCCGGCGCCCGGCTCGTGGCCCGGCTGCCCCTGGACACCGCCCCGAGCGGGGCGGACACGCGCTTCTGATTGTTCCCCGTTCTGCTTTTTTCGCGCCTGTCCAACTCTGTTCACTCCATGCTTGCTCCGGCTCCTGAAGGGGGGCGTGGCAACGCCATGAGCCGTATCCCGGACAGACACCAACCAGGCGCAGCAGCAGCCAGAGGACGGCGCGATGAAGAACAACCGGATGATCGTCACCGCGGTGGCGCTCTTAGCGATCGTGCAGGTGCCCGGCCGGGACGGGGGGCCTCGGGGATGAACCTCCACTCGGCGCCGCAGGACCTCCCCCAGGGCCGGCGCGGCAGGCCCGGCCGGCCGCTGGGTCCCATCAGCGAAGGCACGGGACCGGCGCACCGCGCCTGGCTGGAGCCGCTGCGCGCTGCCATCCACGGCAGGGGAGTCACCCTGGACGAGCTCCAGGCGCGTACCGGCCGCCCCAAGGGTCACATCTCCGAGCTGCTGCGGGCCGTCGGACGCTACCCCCGCTGGGTGTTCGTCCGTACGGTGCTCCTCGCGCTGGAGCGGCCCGGCCTGCCGTACGACACGATGCGGCTGCGCTGGGTGATCGCGGCCGGGGACGCCGGCAAGCGCACTTCGTGGATCAAGGACTGCCTCCACGAGGGCGGCGCCCGCCACCGCACCGCGAACGCCTCGGCCCCGCTGGACTTCCGGGCGTTCCAGCAGATGCACCGTCCGCACTACACCAGCTACGCGTCGGTGTTCCTGCGCCGCAAAGGCCTCGTCGACAAGGCGGTCGAAGACGTCTTCACGCTCTTGCTGATGCTGTGGCACGACGCGCTCGCCAGCGACAACCCCGAGCGGTTCGCCTGGCCGATGCTGCGTCAGACGGTGCTCGAACGCGCCCCGAAGGAGAACGGCCGCCCCTCGCTCGTCGACGCGGCCTTCGACACGGTCGCCCTCGACTTCGCCCCCGACCCGGTGGGACAGGTCGAAGAGTCCATGGCCCTGTTCCGCGCCGTCGGGGGCCTCGCGCCCATGCAGCAGGACGTCATCGTCCTGCTGTACCTGTGCGGACTGCCGGAGGCCCGGGCGGCGAACGAACTGGGCGTCCCGCTGGCGTCCGTACGGTCCACGGCACGGCACGCCGTACGCAACCTGCACGCCGCCCTGTATCCGGACAGCACCACCGAGGAGGAGGTCTCCGGTGACCTCGACCGTTGAGCAACTGCTGGCCCGCGCCCGCCTGCACACCGCTTCGCACGCACCCGCCGACATCGCGGACACCGGCGGCGCACCCCGGCCGCCGGGCGCCCGGGCGCCCGAGCGGGCGGCGGGCGGACCGCGCAAGGACATGCGGGGGGCCGCCCGCGACCTCCAGGCCCTGTGCGAGACGGCCGTCACGGGCAGCGCCGTCGCCGCCCTGGGCGACTTCCTCACGCACCAGCTGCCCCAGCCCTCCGGCGCCCGCGTGCTGGGCTGCATCCTGCTGCTCACCGGCGCCGAGGACTCCGCCCGCTTCTGGTGGCAGTACGCCGCCGGGGCAGGCGACTCGATCGCCTCGTACTGCCTGTACCTGCACCACCTCGCGCTGGGGGAGGACCACGAGGCCCTCTGGTGGCGGCGCCAGAGCGCGCCGCCCGCCCCCGGGCACGCAGCCGGCGCCCCGGACGAGCCGGAGGTGGCGACGGTGGTGTTCGAGGGCGCCGCGCGGGACCTCGCCGCCGACGCGAGCCTGCCCACCACCCTGCGCGTCCTGCGGGCGCTGCGGCCCGGCGGAACCGCGGCCCGGCGCGGTTCCGGCACCGTCAGAGCCGTCATGGAGTACGTCTCGGCCGCCGTCAGCTACGTCGACGACGACCTCGAACTGCCGTTGCCCGACCCTGACTTAACCGAGCGGATCCGCGCGCTGACGGCCCCGGCCGCCCGGCCCCCGAGGCCGGGCCGGCGCACCG
>NZ_JBHYVA010000682.1:0-4529 GCF_042750055.1 Streptomyces sp. NPDC059456 | reverse complement strand
ACCTCCCGTCCGGTCCCGGCCGGGAGTCCGGCCACCACGGCGAGCAGTCCGGCCTCGTCGACGATGCCGAGGCACCGGCCCCGGTCGACGACGCGGGCCGGGCCGCCGCTGCGGACGACGGCCTCGATGGCCTCGGCCACGGTCGTGGCGGGGGTCAGCGCGGGGCCCTGTCCGGCCGCGTCGCCGGTGGCCGGGCGCATCGCACTGCGTACGGTGAGGACCTGTTCGCGCGGGACGTCGCGGACGAAGTCCCGTACGTAGTCGTCGGCCGGCGAGCCGACGATCTCCTCGGGCGTGCCCAGCTGCACGATGCGGCCGTCCCGCATCAGCGCGATGCGGTCGCCCAGGCGCAGGGCCTCCGCGAGGTCGTGGGTGATGAAGACCATGGTGCGGCCCTCCTCGTGGTGGAGCCGGGCGACCTCGTCCTGCATCTCGCGCCGGATCAGCGGGTCGAGCGCGCTGAACGGCTCGTCGAACAGAAGCACTTCCGGGTCGGCGGCGAGGGCCCGGGCGAGCCCGACGCGCTGCTGCTGGCCGCCGGAGAGCTGTCCGGGACGGCGCTCCTCCAGTCCGGAGAGGCCGACCTTGCCGACCATCTCCGCGGCCTTTTCACGGCGTTCGGCGCGCCCGACGCCCTGGATCTCCAGGCCGTAGGCGACGTTGTCCAGGACGCTGCGGTGCGGCAGCAGCCCAAAGTGTTGGAAGACCATGGCGGCCCGGTGGCGGCGCAGCGCGCGCAGCCGGCCGGCGTCCATCGCGAGGACGTCCTCGCCGTCGAGGGCGAGGGTTCCGGCCGTGGGCTCGATCAGCCGCGTGAGGCACCGGACGAGGGTGGACTTGCCCGAGCCGGACAGGCCCATCACGACGAAGACCTCGCCCTTGCGGACGTCGAAGGTGACGTCGCGGACGGCCGCCGTGCAGCCGGTACGCTCCCGCAGTTCCGCGGCGGACAGCCCCGCGTGCTCGGAGCCGGGGACCTTCGCCGCCGCGCCCTTGGGACCGAAGACCTTCCAGAGGCCCTCGACCGAGAAGACGGGCTCCTCGACGGGTGTGGCGGCCGCTCCGGCGGCGGCAGGTGTGGCGTTCATCGGTGGCCTCCTTCCAGGGACAGCAGTTCGGCGGCCTTCTCGCCCACCATGAGGACCCCGATCATCGGGTTCACCGCGGTCATCGTCGGGAAGACGGATGCGTCCGCGATCCGGATCCCGTCGAGGCCGCGCACCCTGAGGTCGGGCCCCACGACGGCGCTGGGATCGTCGGCGGCGCCCATCTTGCAGGTGCCCGCCGGGTGGTAGACGGTGTGGGCGACGGAGCGGGCGTACGCGCTCAGCGCCTCGTCGCCGGTGATCTCCGGCCCGGGACAGACCTCCCGCTTCAGCCAGCCGGCGAGCGGCTCGGCCGCGGCGATCTCGCGGGCCAGCTTGATGCCGTCCACGAGGGTCCGTCCGTCGTAGTCGTCCTCGTCCGTGAAGTACCGGAAGTCCAGGGCGGGTTTGACCTCGGGATCCGCGCTGGTCAGGTAGAGGCGGCCGCGGCTGCGGGGCTTGGGGATGTTGGGGGTCATCGACACCCCGTGCGCGGGGCGTTCGTAGCCGATGCGCTCCGGGTTGTCGGTGAAGGGCACCTGGTAGAAGTGGAACATCAGGTCGGGGCCCTGGGACTGCGGGTCGCGGCGTACGAACAGGCCGGCGTCGCTGTCCATCGCCGAGTTCTCCGGGATCGGACCGTCGGTCTCCCAGACGATCACCGACTCGGGGTGGTCGAGCAGGTTCTCGCCCACCCCGGGCAGGTCGTGCACCGGAGGAATGCCGAGGGCCTCCAGGTCGGCGCGCGGACCGATGCCGGAGTGCAGCAGGAGGCGCGGGGTGTCGACGGCGCCCGCGCACACCAGCACCTCACGGCGGGCGCTGATCAGGGACTGCGTGCCGTCCGCGGCGCGTACGTGCACGCCGCGCACCCGGGTGCCGTCGAGTTCGAGGCGGTACGCCCAGGTCTCCAGGAAGATGCGGAGGTTGGGGCGGTCGTCCATCACGGGGTGGAGGTAGGCGACCGACGCGGAGGAGCGCTTGTTGTCCTCGGGGTGGTACGCGAGGTCGAAGAACCCGGCGCCCTCGTGGAACGGCTTGCGGTTGAACCCCTCGACGAGCGGGACGCCCAGCGCCTTCTGCGCGGCGTCGACGAAGTCGCGGGCGATGGCGTTGCGGTCCTTCTCGGCCACCGGGACGATGTTGTTGAGGAGCTTGTCGAAGTACGGCTCCATGGCGGCGGCGTGCCAGCCCTCGGCGCCGGCCCGCGACCACTCGTCCCAGTCGGACGGCAGGGGTTTGAAGGCGATCAGGGTGTTGTGCGAGGAACAGCCGCCGAGGACGCGGGCGCGGCTGTGCCGGATGTGGGAGTTGCCGCGCGGCTGCTCGGTGGTGGGGTAGTCGTAGTCGAGTTCGCCGCCCAGCAGGCCCATCCAGCGGCGCAGGGTCAGCACGTCCGGCCGGTCGACGTCGCTGGGGCCGCCCTCGATGACGGCGACGGTGACGTCAGGGTCCTCGGTCAGGCGGGAGGCGATGACGGAGCCCGCGGTCCCGCCGCCGACGACGACGTAGTCGTACCGGAACTCGTGCTCGTGCCGGGGTGCGTGTTCGCCCGTGTGCGTGTCCGTGTTGATGGTTCTCCTCCTCCTTCAGCCCGCGAACCAGCGCACGGGGCGCGGAGCGAGGTTCTGGTACACGTGCTTGGACTCGCGGTACTCGGCCAGACCGGCCGGGCCCAGCTCGCGCCCGATGCCCGACTTGCCGAAGCCGCCCCACTCCGCCTGCGGCAGGTAGGGGTGGAAGTCGTTGATCCAGACGGTGCCGTGGCGCAGCCGGCCCGCCACGCGGCGGGCACGGCCCTGGTCGGCGGTCCACACCGCGCCGGCGAGTCCGTACTCGGTGTCGTTGGCGAGCGCGACGGCCTCGTCCTCGGTACGGAACGTCTCGACGGTCAGCACCGGCCCGAAGACCTCCTCCCGCACCACGCGCATCCGCCGGTGGCAGCCGTCCAGGACGGTCGGCCGGTAGAAGTAGCCTGGCCCGTCCGGGCGGCAGCCGCCGGAGCGCAGCACCGCGCCCTCGGCGAGGGCCGAGGCCACGTACTCCTGCGTCCGTGCGAGCTGGGCCGCGGAGACCAGGGGCCCGCACTCGACGCCCGGGTCGGTGCCGCGGCCCAGGCGGATCCGGTCGGCCCGGCGGGCGAGTTCGGCGACGAAGCGCTCGGCGACGGGCTCCTCGACGATGAGGCGGGACCCGGCGGAGCAGACCTGGCCGCTGTGCATGAAGGCGGCGTTGAGGGCCTGGTCGACGGCGGTGTCGAAGGCTTCGTCGGTGGCGCAGGCGTCGGCGAAGACGACGTTCGGGTTCTTGCCGCCGAGTTCGAGGGCGACCTTCTTGACGGAGTCGGCCGCCGCCCGCATGACCTTCGTACCGCTGGCCAGGCCGCCGGTGAAGGAGACGAGGTCCACATCGGGGTGGGCGGAGAGGTGGGCGCCGACGGGGTCGCCGGCGCCGGTCACCAGGTTCGCGACACCGGCGGGCAGGTCGGCCTCGGCCAGCAGGCCGATGAGCTCCACCGTGGACAGCGGGGTGATCTCGCTCGGCTTCAGGACGAACGTGTTGCCCGCGGCCAGCGCCGGGGCGATCTTCCAGCTCGCCTGGAGCAGCGGGTAGTTCCACGGCGTGATCAGCGCGCAGACGCCCACCGGTTCGTGGACGACGACGCTGTGGATGTCGGGGGACCCGGCGTCGACCACACGGCCCGCGTTCTCGCCGGTGACGAGGTCGGCGAAGTAGCGGAAGGCGTCCGTGACGCAGTCCACGTCCACCCGTCCCTCCTCCAGGGTCTTGCCCGCGTCCCGGCTCTCCACCAGGGCGATGCGCTCACGGTCGCGCTGGAGGAGGCCGGCGGTGCGGCGCAGCAGGGCGGCACGCTCCGCCACCGGCGTCCGTGGCCACTCGCCGCCGTCGAAGGCGGCCCGGGCGGCGCTGACGGCTGCGTCGGTGTCCGCGGTGCCGCCCTCGGCGACGACGGCGAGGACGCCGGCGTCCGCCGGGTCCAGGACCTCACGAGTGGCTCCCGAGACCGCGGACCGCCACGTTCCGGCGATGTGGATGGTTCTCTGCTCCGACACGACGCGCTGTACCTCCGCTTCCGACACCGCGGCTCACCCGCGGTGCACGTTGCATTCGGCTCGCTTGCCCAGGCCCTCGCCGCCCATGCCTCATCCGTCACTGGAAGTGACGGGAGTCACGCCGAGTGAGCTCAGGCGTCGGCCCCCTGCGCACGCGCGGGCGTTGCGCCGGCCGGATGCGGAGGTCAACGGTCAACCCGCCCGGCAGGAAGGCCCACTTCCCGTGCCGGACGAGCCGCCGCCCCCGGCCCCGCGCCCCGGCCGGCCCGTGAAGCACGCCGCGCCGGACGCCGCGCGCTCTAGAAGGCGTGCGGCGTCCACGGGGCGAGGTCGCTCGTGAAGGCCGCGGAAGCCTGCGCCAGGGCTCCGG
>NZ_JBHYVA010000681.1:0-4535 GCF_042750055.1 Streptomyces sp. NPDC059456 | reverse complement strand
CGGTGTGCACCTGCCGCCGCAGCCGCACGTACCCGTGGTGCGACACCAGCCACCGCCGCCGTGCGCGGGCCGGCTCACCGCCCGCGGAGCCCGAGGAGAGGAACCCGTGATGAGCCGTCCCGGCCCGAGCGCGACGGCGACCGCTCCCGGCCCCTGTCTGGTCGAGGGGCGGGGCGAGCTGTCCCGCGCCGTGACCGACGCCCTGCGGTCCGGTCGCCCGCCGGCGTACGACCCGGAGCCGGTCCTCAGGGCCGATCCGCTGGGGGAGGATCTCCAGCTCGCGCTGTATCTGCTGTACGAGCTGCACTACCGCGGTTTCGAGGACGTCGACGACGCACGCGAATGGGACCCCGACCTGTTGCAGCTGCGCCAGACCCTCGAAGGCCGCTTCCTGCACACCCTGCACACCGAACTGTCCGACGGGCCGAGCTCGGCCGAGGCCGCGTTCGCCCTGCTCCTCGTCGAGCCCGTCGACCCGTCCGGCAGTCTCAGCCGCTACCTGGAAACCGAAGGCGGGCTGTGGCAGCTGCGCGAGTACGCGGCCCTGCGCTCCCTCTACCACCTCAAGGAGGCGGACCCGCACGCCTGGGTCATCCCCCGGCTCACCGGCCGTGCCAAGGCCGCCATGGCGGCCATCGAGTACGACGAGTTCGGCGCCGGCCGCCCTGACCGCATCCACGCGCGGCTCTTCGCCGACCTCATGACCGACCTCGCACTGGATCCGACGTACGGCCGCTACCTCGATCTGGCCCCGGCACCCCTGCTCGCCACGGTGAACCTGATGTCCCTGTTCGGGCTCCACCGGGCCCTGCGCGGCGCACTCGTCGGGCACTTCGCATGCGTCGAGGTCACCTCGTCGCCCGGCTCCCGCCGCATGGCCAACGCCATGCGGCGCTGTGGCGCCGGCCCGGCGGCGGAGCACTTCTACGCCGAGCACGTGACGGCCGACGCCGTGCACGAGCAGGTCGTGCGTCACGAGGTGATCGGCGGGCTCCTCGCCGACGAACCCGCCCTCGAGCCGGACATCGCTTTCGGCTGCGCGGCCACGGTCCTCCTGGAAGACCGCCTCGCAGACCACATACGCCGGGCCTGGAACCAGGGACACACAGCGCTGCGCACCCCCTTGTCCGATCCGTGACAGGAGAGGCGAGGGAGGCGGTGTGCCTCATCCAGGCATGGGCCGCCGAGACCAGCGTGACGCACAGGACATCCGTCGTGGCTCCTCACGGTGCACTTGTTGCACCGGCGCGCCCGTGCTCTCGCGTCGCTCTTCGGAGGGGAGACGGGTGAGCGGGTGGACAAGTTCGCCATGGTCGGCTGGCGGCCGGGAGAATCGGGCAGTCCGGTCCTGGAGCAGGTCTCCACCTGGTTCACCGGCCGGATCGAGGGGCGCATCGAGGGCGGCGACCACGTGGGCTTCTCCTTGGCGCCGGTGGCGGTGTGCCCGCCGCCCGAGGGCCCGCCGCCCGCACTGCTCCGGTACCGGGAACTGCGGGACCTGGAGCCCGGCCACCCGGACTGATGCCACGACCGGGGCGGCGGACCGAGCGGAGCGATCAGCCGGATCCACCGCGAGCCGTGGACTCACCTCGCCCGCCCGCGCCGGCACGTTTCAAGCGTGCCGAAGCGGTAAGGCGCCCGGCATGGTGGGAATCGGATACACGATGATGACCGAGCAGACCGGACCCCGGGAACTGGTCGACCACGTGGTGGGAGCGGAGCGCGCGGGATTCGACTTCTCCGTCATATCCGACCACTCCTTCCCCTGGCTGGAGTCCCAAGGACACGCGCCCTACGCGTGGAGCGTCCTCGGCGCCGCAGCGCAGGCCACCTCCCGGATCCCGCTCATGACGTACGTGACCTGCCCGACCTTCCGCTATCACCCCGCGGTGATCGCCCAGAAGGCCGCAACGATGCAGCTCCTGTCCCAGGGACGCTTCCGCCTGGGCCTCGGCTCGGGCGAGCACCTCAACGAACACGTCGTCGGCGCGGACTGGCCCGCCGCCCACGTCCGCCTGGACATGCTCGAGGAAGCAGTGGGCATCATCCGCTCCCTGTTCACCGGCGGGTACGTCAGCCACCACGGGACGCACTTCGACGTCGTGAACGCCCGGGTCTGGGACCTCCCCGACGATCCGCCCCCGATCGGGATCGCCGCGTCCGGAGACCGCTCCTGCGAGATCGCGGGCCGCTACGGCGACCTCCTCGTCGCCACCGAGCCGAAGGCAGAACTGGTGGCCGCGTTCGGCGCGTACGGAGGCTCCGGCAAACCACGGGTGGGCCAGCTCCCGGTCTGCTACGACCCCGACCGCGATGCAGCGGTCGCCAGGGCTCACGACCAGTTCCGCTGGGCGCTCGGCGGCTGGAAGGTCAACGCGGAACTCCCCGGCCCGGCGGGCTTCGCCCAGGCCTCGCAGCACACCGGGCCCGAGGACGTCGCCGCTGCCATCCCCTGCGGCGATGACGTGGACGCGTTCGTCGACGCGGTACGCCCCTACGCCGACGCCGGATTCACCGAGATCGCCCTGATCCAGATCGGCGGCGACCAACAGGAATCATTCCTGGACTGGTCCGCCACGAAGCTGCTGCCGGCCCTGGGGGAGCTGTGAACGCGGCCTCCACCGTGAACGAGGCCGGGTCGAGCAGGGGCTCGGACTCCGAGGCCTGCGGGAGGCGGACATGAACCGTGCCGCGCTGTTCGATGTCGACGGCACCCTCGCCGACACGAACCACCTCCATGTCGTCTGCTGGTGGGAAGCCTTGCGGCAGGCGGGCCACGACGTCGCGATGCATGACATCCACCGCGCGATCGGACTGCCCGGCAAGGACCTCCTCGCGCACCTGCTGGGCGAGGGACGGGACACGAGGGAGGACGACGAGCTCAGCGCTGCCCACACCACCCTCTACGGCACGTACTTCGACCGGCTTCCCCCGCTGGACGCGGCAGCCGGCCTCCTGCGCGAGCTCGACCGACGGGGCTGGCGCGTCGTCCTCGTCACCTCCGCCCGGGACGCCGAGCTCGGCGCCCTCAGACGGGCCGTCGACGCCGACGACGCCATCACCGCGACGGCGAGCTCCGACGACGTCGACGAGGGCAAGCCCGCACCGGACCCGGTGCACCACGCCCTCGACCTCGCCGACGCACCTGTGCACGGCGCCGTACTCGTGGGCGACACGGTGTGGGACATGCAGGCCGCCTCCCGCGCCGACGTCGCGTGCGTGGGGCTGCTCTGCGGCGGCATCCCACAGCGCGACCTCGAAGAGGCCGGCGCCCGAGCCGTCTACCGGCACCCCGCCGACCTGCTCGCACACCTCGACACCAGCCCGTTCGCGGATGAGCCGGTGCCCGGTACCCGGAGTCCGGGCCGGTCACGGGTCACGCCGCCTCCGGACCGCAGCGCTTGAGCGGTGGCCCGCAGGGTAGGCGCGGGGCGTAGGTCAGAAGACGCTCCCGAAATCGGACGAGGCCCCAGGATGGAGGCCAACCATGTCGACCAGCACGCTGATAGTCGTCATTGCCGTAGCAGCCGTCGTCGTGATCGTGCTTGTGGTCGCGCTGTGGATGGCGGCGCGTCGACGGCGTCTGCAGAACAAGTTCGGACCCGAGTACGACCGCACAGTCGAGGTCGAGGGCGGCCGCATGGCCGCCGAACGCGAGCTGCGGGCCCGCGAAGAACGCCACGACAAGCTGGAGATCAAGGAGCTGCCACCCGAACGGAGAGACCGGTACGCCGTTGAATGGAGCACGGTCCAGGAGCATTTCGTGGACCGGCCGGAAGGCTCCGTGGAGGAGGCCGACGAACTGGTGTCGCGGCTCATGCGTGAACGGGGTTACCCCACGGACGACTACCGCGGGCAGCTGCGCGACCTTTCAGTCGAACACGGCCGAACCCTGGAGCACTACCGGGCCGCCCACGACGTCAAGGTACGCAGCGCCGGTCACCAGACGACGACCGAGGAACTCCGCGGGGCGATGGTGCACTACCGCGCCCTGTTCGACGACCTGCTGACTGAGCAGAGGAGCCGTTGAGATGCAGAACCACGCGAGCAGCAACGAGCGAGTGGGGGACTCCGGCATCACGACGGAGGACATCGCCCATCCGACGTCGGCTTCGGAGGCAGGTACGAACACCGGCACGGACGCCGCATCCGGCAGCGCGCCGGCCGACGGGCGGACGCCGCCCATGTACCCGGGGGAGGCCACCAGGGACACGGCTGCCACGGAGCGCGACGGCCGCGAAAGCGGGGAAGGGCTCCCGGCGGACCGCGAACCGCAGTCCGGCTCGGTGCAGGCAGGGGTTGACGAGCCACTGCTGGGTGCCGGGGACACCGCGGAGTACCACAAGGCGTGGAGCGAGGTACAGAGCCGGTTCGTCGACGACCCGCAGGAGGCGGTCAGGTCGGCGGACGCCCTGGTCGCCGAGGTGATGCAGACCCTTGCCCGTTCGTTCTCCGCCCACAAGCAGGGGCTGGAGGAGCAGTGGAGCCAGGGCGGACAGGTCGCGACCGAAGACCTGCGGCTGGCGCTGCAGCAC
>NZ_JBHYVA010000680.1:0-4539 GCF_042750055.1 Streptomyces sp. NPDC059456 | reverse complement strand
GTCGGTCTGGGGGTCGGTCTCGTCGGCGCATCCGGTGACGATGTCGACGCCGGGGGCGGCCAGATCGACCAGCGGGCCGTGCTGGGACTCCTCGGGCGCGGCCAACTCCCGGCCCCCCGCCCCCACACCCCCCACCCCCCCCCCCCGCGATCGAATGGGGTATGGTGGGCTCGGTTTTGTGTATAAGAGACAGTCTCTTTGACCGGCGTTCGGTGCCTGGTCTGGACGACGATGTGGCCGGCGGGGCGCTCGAAGCGCCGCGGCACGTTGTCGTTCACGACGTAGTAGCGGGCCCGGGCCAGGACCTCCCAGGCCTCGACGCTGTCGTACTGGACGGCGCGGGCGGTCGCGGGGACCTCGGCGCGACCGTCGCGGACGAGCCAGACGTGGTCCAGCTTCTCGCCGCGCCGCACCAGCTCCTCGTGGATGGCGCGCGGCGAGTCGCCGGCGCCGTTCCCCTGGTGGGTGTCGTAGACGACGATGTCCTTGACCGGCAGGGCGCGCTGCGCGGGGTAGGTCTCGTACCGGGTGACGCGCTGCGCGTACCGGGAGCGGTCGTGCGGGCTGAGCATCGGGTCGGCGACGAGCACCATGCGGTCGTAGAAGCGGGCCTCGACCCGCATCCGGCGGCCCAGCACGGTGAGGGCGTGCGGCCCCGCGTGCAGGGCGGTGGGTGCGAACTGCACCGGTGCCCCGCGGTCGACGCCGAGCAGGCCGGCGGTGGTGCCGCCCTGGGCGAGCGGGCGCAGCGTGGGCCACCAGCGGCCCTGGGGCAGCGTGGTGCGGCCGGCGTAGGACTCGGGGAGGACCGGCTCGAAGGTGGACTCGAAGCGGTCGCCGTCCCGGGTGACGGGGTAGCTGTACTCGGTGCCGTGCGCGTCGTGCAGGACCAGCTCGTAGGGCTCGTCGGTGGGCGCGACGAAGCGGCCCTTCAGGGTGAGCGTGCCGTCCCGGCTCTCGACCGAGTCGACCAGTGGCGGCGAGGGCTGCACCGAGAGGGTCAGGTGTCCGGTGTTGCCGCGCTTGGCGAAGAGGGAGCGGCCGGTTTCCCCGCCGGTCAGGGGCACGACGAGGCCGGTGAAGCCGCCGCGCTCGTCGTGCGCGAGCCGGTGCTCGGAGCCGTTGGCTGCGACGACGGTCATGCTCCACGGCTCGGGCGTCCACTGCCCGGGCTCGCACGGGGCGTCCGGTACCGCGGCCAGGTCGGCCAGCGGTACGCGCACGGTGAACGGGAGCCGCCCGCCGGCGCCGGCGGAGCCGGTCTCGATCGGGAGGGTGAGGACGGTGCCGGTGGAGACGTGCTCGGCGCGCAGGGTCGCGCCGGCGCCGATCTCGGCGGAGAGTTCGCCGCTCACCTCGACGGCGTCGTCGCCGGCCGGGCGGACGTCGAGGGCGCGGGCCCGGACGGTCTCGACCTGGATGGTGAGGGCGCCGGTGGAGTTCGGGACGATGCGGACGTCCGGGGCGACCCAGTGGGCGGGCGGGTTCTGGCCGCTGTCGGACTCGCCGCCCTTGAGGCGGGCGCGGTGCAGGCCGCCGGCGCCGGTGACGGCGATGGAGGTGGTCCATATGCCGTCGGTCCACTTGCCGCCCGACTGGAAGACGGTGGGGTCGACGACGGCGGTGAAGCCGGCCCAGTCGGCGTGCCGCAGGGCGAGGTGCGGGGCGTTGACGGTGGCCATCGGGGAGGCGACGGTACGGGTGCTGACGACCGTGCGGCGGCGCTTGCCGCCCTCACGGAACACCAATATCTTGCGCGAGCCGAGGCGGCTCTCCGCGCCGAGGTGGCCGGGCACGGCGTAGCCCCGCAGCAGCAGCTTGCCGTCGCTCCAGACGGCCTGCTCCAGGCGGCTGACGACGCGGCGCTCGCGCGGGCCGAGGGTGAGGATCTTGGCGGGGACCGGCGGACGGCCGTGCAGGAACGGGTAGTCGGCCTGCGGGCGGGCCAGGCCCTTGACGGGAACGCTGTACGAGTAGTCGCTCTGGTGCTGCGTGAGGGCGATGAAGTCCTCGACGCGGCCTTCGCCGGCCAGGTACGCCTTGAGGCGGTCGGCGACGGTCAGGTCGGACCAGGGAGCGGTGCCGATCTCGCGGACGAGCCCGCCGACCTCCTTGACGAAGGCGGCGCGGAAGTCGGCTCCGCCCTCACCGACGTACTTGTAGATGAGCGGGAGCTCCTCGCTCAGCACGTTGTAGTCGTAGTCGCGCAGGTAGCGGACGTACTTGGCGCCCTCCTTGGCCTTGAGGGCCTCGCGGACCAGGCGGACGGAGGTCACGCGGTCGATCAGGGAGACCGGGTCGGTGGAGCGCTGGGTGATGGAGCGCTCGCCGGTCTCGCGGACGCGCCAGTGGTACACGCAGTCGCTGAGGATGTCGACGCTGGAGGCGAAGTAGTGCGCGGGGATGCTGACGGGGGCGTCCTCGTAGAGGATGCCCTCGGGGTACTGGAAGCCGTGCTCGTCCCAGAAGGTGCGCCGGTAGACCTTGTTCCACGCGGTGCGGTCGGTGACCAGCGCCGGGAACTTGGAGATGTGGGTCTTCAGCTGGGTCTTGGCGAACGCGGCCCGGTGGCCCCAGGACTGCTGCATGCCGACGGAGCGGAATCGCTTCACGTTGCCGCCCGCGAAGTCCGAGCCGGTCTCGTCGAGTGCGGCGATCATGCGCTCGTAGGCGTAGTCCGGCATCGTGTCGTCGCTGTCGACGAAGGCCAGGTACTCACTGCCCTCGGAGGCGTGGCGGGCACCGACGTTGCGAGCGGCGCCGAGGCCGGCGTTCTCCTGCATGACGACCCGGAAACGCTTGTCCCGCGCGGCGAAGGCCTTTGCGATGACGGCGCTGGTGTCGGTGGACCCGTCGTCAACGAGGATGCACTCGAAGTCGGCGAACGTCTGGGCTGCAATGGACTCCAGGCACTCGTCGAGATAGAGCTCGACGTTGTAGACGGGGACGACGATGCTCAGGCGCGGGGGCATGGGTAGCGAGTTCTCCAGCGTTTCAAGCTATTTCGATGATCAGGTGATGAGAGCATCCTACTCGGTAACGAGATGATAAAGTCCCCCCATCCTGGACATAAGGGCCTGGAGCCCCGAGGCGGACGGCAAAGAATTCAGCCGCCCGCCACCTGGGCGTCGGGGTCCGACCGAACGTCTGCTCAGACTTCGAGCTCGTTCTCGATCTTCTTGAGCTGGTGCCGGGCCATGGCGAGGTTGGCCCGGCCGCGGTCGAGCGCGAGGTAGAGGAAGAAGCCCTTGCTCCCCCGTCCCTTCAGCAGCCGGATCAGGTGGTACTGGCTCCCGAGGGTGATCAGGATGTCCTCGATCTCCTCCTTCAGGCCGAGCATGTCCATGGTGCGGACCTTGGCCCGGACCACGTCGGTGTTGCCGGCCGCGGCCACCTGGAGGTCGAGCTCCTTGCCGCCGCCGATGGTGCCGAGCGCCATGCCGCTGTCGTAGTCGACCAGGGCGGCACCGATCGCGCCGTCGATGGTGGCGGTGGCTTCCTTGAGTGCGGTCTCCACGTTGGCCATGAGTGGCTCCTCTGTCTTCTTCCGCTGGTATGCGTTGATACGGGTTGATGTGTACGGGTTCGGGTTGATACGAGTTGGCGTGGGTTGATACGTGCTGGTGCGGGTTCCGGGGGTCCGGCGGTGTGCGCGGACCGGCTACCGGTCCGCGCCGGGATGGACCGGCGGGACGGGAGGCAGCGGCGGGACGGGAGGCATCTCGGGTCCGCGGCGCCCCAGGACGTGGTCGATGAGCTCCGCTATCCGCACGCTGGAGCGGCGGGCCTCCAGATGGAGCCGGCCGACGTTGACGCGGGGCTCCGCTATGAGGGTGAGGACGGCGGCGTCCCCGGCGGCGTACGTCGCCACGTATCCGTGTTCGCCGCGGATCAGCAGCTCGCGGAACCCACCCTGGCCGGTGGTGTCGCTGAGCCGCTGGGCCACGCCGAGGGCGGCCGCGGTCAGGGCCGCGACGGACTCCACCTCGGTGGCGGCGCTGTCCTGGGCGAGCACGAGGCCGTCCGCGCTGCCGGCGAGGGCGCCGGTGAGCTGGGGCACCCGGGCCCGCAGCCTGCGGAGCTCGGCGAGTATGTCGGCTTCGGCCTCGGGGGGCACCATCGCCGTGCTCATGTCGGCCTTTCTCCTTTCGGGCTGCCTCCGCTCGGAGCGGTCGGCGCGCTCGGAGCGCAGAGCCGGTCGCAGCGGGAGCCTCACAGGCTTGCCTCCAGTGCGTCGCGTAACCGGCGAAGCAGCGCCACGTCCGGGGATTGGGTCTGGGTGATCCAGTCGGGCAGGGGCGTTTCGACCGGTGTCAGGGCCGGCTCGTGGGGGGTCTCGACCAGTCCGGCCGCCGCGAGGCGCCGTACGTCGAGCAGGGTGTGGAACGCGGGCCGGCCCAGCACCCACGCGAGGTCCGCGGGGGTCCGTACCCCGTTCGCCCGGGCCAGCAGGGTCCGCTGGCGGGCGGTGACGGTCTGGCCGGGGGCCGCGGCGCGGGGCACGACGGGGGAGGTGTCCAGCAGGGGGTACGGCCACAC
>NZ_JBHYVA010000679.1:0-4560 GCF_042750055.1 Streptomyces sp. NPDC059456 | reverse complement strand
GGTCTCCACCATGAACACCGCCCGGGCCGCCGGTTCGTCGCCGAGCGGCGGCGACGCCGAGCCGCCGTGGTGGTTGACCGGGACGCCCAGCTCGTCGCACACCGCCCAGATCGGGTCGTACGCCGCCGAGTGGAGCTCCGGGACCGAGGAGCCGGGCGGGACGCCGGGCAGCAGGATGCCGCCCGTCAGGCCCGCCTCCTTCGTGCGGCGGATCTCCTTCACCGCCGCGTCCACGTCGTTCAGCAGGATCTGGACCACGCCCGCCCGGCGGCCCGGCGCGTCCGCGCAGAAGTCCGCCAGCCAGCGGTTGTGCGCCTGGAGCCCGGCCCAGCGCATCGTGTACTCCGCGGCCGTCGGCGGCTGGGCCATCAGGGAGGCCTTGGGGAAGAACGGCGGGATGGTGTTGGGGAAGACCACCTCGGCCACGATGCCGTCCGCCTCCAGCTCGGACAGCCGCCGCGCCGAGTTCCAGTTGCGGTCCGCGGTGTCCGCGAGGAGGTCCTCGTACGGGTTCACGTACGTGGCGGCCCAGGCGTCGAACTCGTCGTGGTACCGCTTCTCCAGGTACGGCTTGTAGTCCAGCAGGTCAGCGCCGGCGTGGCAGTCCGCCGAGATGACCGTGTAGCGGTCGTCCGTCACCGCGCCACCCCCAGGACCGGGAAGTCGTGGTCCGTCAGCCAGTGGCGGCCCACCTCCCTGGAGCGGGCCCACGAGGCCTCGACGGAGGCCTGGTCGGCGCTCTGGCCCAGTTCGGCCGGCGTCGGGCCGATCCGGCGGGCGACCGGGGCGAGCGCGTCCGTGTCGAAGCCGAAGACGTCCGCCGCGGCCAGGCCGAGCATCCGGCGGGTCTCGCCGACGGGGATGTCGTGGAAGGTGTTCTTCAGCCAGCTCCGGGTGGCGGGCCAGGTGCCCTCGGGGTGCGGGAAGTCCGAGCCCCACAGGATGTTGTCCACGCCGATCTCGTAGCGCTGGGCGAGCTCGCGCCGCTTGGTGTTGGTCGCGCAGATGAACACCTGGCGGTCCAGGTACTCGCTCGGCGGGCGCTTGAGCTCCTCGAACGGCGACAGCTTCTTGCCGCCGTGCGCGCCGAGGTACAGCCGGTCCATGAACCACAGCTGGTTCGGCAGCCACCAGCAGCCCGATTCGGCCACGCCGAACTTCAGGCCCGGGTGCCGTTCGAAGACCCCGGACCAGAGCAGGAACCACAGCGGGCGGGCCGGCCACCAGGTGACCTCGGAGACGAAGATGCCCAGGTGGTCGCCGTACTCGTGGCGGGGCGAGGACCCGGAGTGGGTGACGATCGGCATCCGCGTCTCGGCCGCGGCCGCCCAGACGGGGTCGTAGCGGCGGTCGTGGTAGGGCGCCTTGTCCACCCACATCGCGGGGATCATCAGCGCGCCGAGCCCGGACTCCTTGGCCCGGTGGATCTCGGCGACGACCTTCGACGGCTCCCCCGTGATGGGCAGCAGGGCGACCCCGCAGTGCCGTTCGGGGGTCTCGGAGACGAACTCCGCCAGCCAGCGGTTGTGCGCCTGCGCGCCCGCCATGCCGAGTTCGGGGTCCTGGTCCCCGGAGAGCCCGAGGCCCACCCCGAAGGGCGCGGCGGTCTGGCTGTCCACGGCGTCGGCGTCGGGGAAGACGACCTCGGCGGCGACCCCGTCGCCGTCGAGTTCCTTCAGTCGCTGCGCCGTGTCCCAGCCGCCCCTGAGGCCTTCCTCGTGATCGTGGAACCACTTCTCGGCGAAGGCCTCGTTGCGGACGCCGAGGCGGGTGGCCTCGGCGCGGCGGGCGTCGCGCTGGCCCAGGAACTCGTCGAATCGGCGGTGGAAGCGGGAGTCGAGGTAGGGGCGGTACTGCTCGGTCGGCAGTCCGGCGTGGCAGTCGGAGGAGATGATCAGGTACGGGTCTTCGTACGGCGTGTCACTCACTGCACGGCTCCTCAGTCGAGGATGAAGCTCTCCAGGTAGGCGGGGTTGGCGCGGTCGAGCATGGACTGCGACCGGGCGCGGATCTGCCGGTCGCTGTGCTCGCTCGCCGGGAGCATCCAGAAGCGGTCGGCGCGGATGCCGTCGACGACGTGCTCGGCGACCTCCTCGACCGGGGTGAAGGCCACCTCGTGACCGGCCTGCCTCATCGCGGTCTCGTACTGGTCGAGGCTGCGGTACGGGGTCTTGCGCGGGCGCTGCTTCGCGTAGCGCTCGGGCCGGTTGCGGTGCGACTCCCACAGCCCGGTGCGCAGCATGTGCGGTCCGGGGAAGAGGACGGACGCGCCGATGGCGGCGCCCTCCGCCTTGAGGTGGGCGTAGAGCGACTCGGTCATGGTGACCACGGCCGCCTTGGTGACGGCGTAGACGGAGGCGGTGGGCAGCGGGGCGATGCCGCCGTCGCCGGAGGAGGTGTTGACGACGTGGCCGGGGCCGCCGTCGGCGATCATGCGGGGGACGAAGGCCTGGATGCCGTGGAAGACGCCCCAGACGTTGACGGAGAAGGCCCATTTCCAGTCGTTGGGCTCGTGCTCCCACATCCGGCCCTCGGCGCCGGAGCCGACGCCCGCGTTGTTGCAGAGCACGTGCACGGCGCCGAAGGCTTCGTGGGCGGCGTCGGCCAGTGCGGTCACGGAGTCGCGGTCGCTGACGTCGACGACGCGGGCGAGCACCCGGGCGCCGTCGGCGGTCAGTCCCTCGGCGGCCTTGCGCAGGGCGCCCTCCTCCACGTCGGCGAGGACGACCGTCAGCCCCTCGGCCGCGAAACGGCGGGCCATCGCGAGGCCGATGCCACTGGCGGCGCCGGTGACGACGGCCACCTGTCCGGGTTCGAGCCGCACGTCACACGCTCCCCTCGGGCGGGCCGTCGAGGATCTGCATCGGGTCGTCGTAGCGCTGGTGGATGTACGGGAGGAGGGCCTGGCCGCTGATCCGCTCGACGACGCGGCCCTTCTGGTCGGTGGTCTTCTCGCCGATGGCGATCTCCACGATCCGGCGTACGGGGAGGTCGGCGACGGGGTCGAACATCGACTCGCGCAGGACCACGTCACCGGTGATGTGCTCCAGTTTGCGGACCTTCTCGTTGCGGGTGACGTGCACGAGCACCGGGTCGGCGTCGAAGCCCGAACCGTCCACCGCGGGAAGGAACTTGAAGTAGAAGTCGGTCTTGGGCGCGGGCTCGGGCAGCGGCAGCTCGCGGTCGACCGCCCCACGCACCTCGACGAAGGCGATCCCGTGCCGGGCCAGCGCGGCCCGTACGACGAGGCCGTCGCGCTCGACGGTGACCTCGCCCAGCTTCTTCGGCTCCCCGAAGACCTCGCGGCCGCCGACCAGCGCCCGCTCGTGAGTCATGGGCATGACCAACGGGTACCAGCCCTCGACCCCGCCGTGCCGGGCGGCGACGGCCACCGAGCCTGCGCCGAGCGGGTAACCGGGCAGGTCGACCTTGCTGATGTTGGCCCGCACCAGGGGCCGCTCGGCGGGCTTGAGCGGCGGCGGCAGCACCGCCGCCACCACGTCCGGGTCGCTCTCCCAGACCGCCACCACACCGGTGGACCAGATGTCGGGGAGCTTGGCGCTCTTCTCGCGCGACGCCGCGATCTCGGCCTCGGTGCGCGCTCCGTACCGTACGCGTGCCATGTATCGCACCATCCCTCGTCTCGGGGGGAGTCGGTTCTGTAACACAGTTACACCGCCACCGATGAAGGGTAAAGACCCCTGCACCCACCAGAACTGACGATCCGACAGATTGGCGGATGGCCATGGCCAGAACCGCGCTCACCCGTGCCGAGGTGCTGGAGGCCGCAGCCTCGCTGGTCAAGCGGCACGGCCCGGCCGCCCTCACCATGCGCAAACTCGCCGCGGAGCTGGGCACCGCGGTGACCTCCATCTACTGGCACGTCGGCAACCGCGAATCCCTGCTCGACGCCCTCGTGGAGCGGACCGTCCAGGACATGGGGGCGATCCGGCCGGCCGGCCGCACCCCCGTCGAGCGGATCCTGTCCGTGGCCCGGATCCTGCGCCGCGAACTGCGCGAGCGCCCGCACCTGATCGCGATGGTCCACGAACGCGGCCTCACCGAGCGGATGTTCCTGCCCGCCCAGCAGGCCCTGGTCCACGAGGTGCACGCGGCCGGGCTGCGCGGGGCCCGGGCCGCCGACGCGGTGCGCGCGGTGCAGTTCCAGATCGTCGGCTTCCTGCTCGTGGAACGCAACCGCGAACGCTCCCCCGCCCAGTCCCCCGCCGAGAGCGACCTCTGGTCCCCTCCCGCCGGCTCCACCGGGGGGACCCCCGCCCCCGACGACCCGGAACTCGCCCGCGCCCTGGCCCGCCCGGCGGACCCGGAACGCCTCTTCCTGCTCTCGGTCCGGGCCCTCGTCCAGGCCCTGCTGGCCGACGGGGCCACGGGTGTCAGTCCGTGCCGATATCCTCTGTGACCATGCTCGACGACCGTACGACCGCAGAGACGACGTGGCCCAACCCCGACCCCCCCGGGGACCCGGGCGGGGCCGGGGTGTCAAACCGGGCCCCCGCCCGCGACCCGCATAAAAACCCCCCCCGGGACACGCGCGCCGCG
>NZ_JBHYVA010000678.1:0-4562 GCF_042750055.1 Streptomyces sp. NPDC059456 | reverse complement strand
CGGTCACCGCCGGAGCGGAAGCCACCAGAGGGACGGTCGTCGCGGCGGAAGCCGCCACGGTCGCCACCGCGGTCGTCACGGTTGAAGCCGCCCGACGGACGGTCGTCACGGCGGAAGCCGCCACGGTCGTCACGGCGGTCGCCGCCGGAGCGGAAGCCACCGGAGGGACGGTCGTCGCGGCGGAAGCCGCCACGGTCGCCACCGCGGTCGTCACGGTTGAAGCCGCCCGACGGACGGTCGTCACGGCGGAAGCCGCCACGGTCGCCACCGCGGTCGTCACGGCGGAAACCACCGCGGTCGCCGCCACGGTCGTCACGGCGGTCGCCGCCGGAGCGGAAGCCGCCCCGGTCGCCACGGTCACCGCGGTCGTCACGACGGTTGTCGCGGCGCTCGTAGTTGCCCCGCTCGTCACGGGCCTGGAAGGACGGACGCTCGTCGGCGACCGGCGTGGCCGCGACGGCGGCCGCGACCTCGGCCTCGGCGGCCTCGACCACCTCGGCGACGGCGGCCTCGGGGTCCTCGCCGCGCTCACGGGCGGAGCGGGCGACCAGACGGTCGGCCTCCTCGCGCAGCTCGGCGGCACGGCGCGTCATGCGCTCCAGCTGCTTGGTGAGGTCGGCGACCTCGCGCTCGGCCTGCTTGGCGGCGTTGTTCGCGGAGTCGGCCTGGACCTCGGTGAGCGAACGCGCACCGGTGATCTCGGCGACCTCGGGGTCGAAGGCGCCGGCGCCCTGGACGATGTGGCGCGAGGCGTCGACGCCCGCGTCCTCCATCAGGCGGAAGATCTGGCGGCGCTGGTGCGGCAGGGCCAGGGAGACCACGACACCCGACTTGCCGGCACGGGCGGTACGGCCCGAGCGGTGCAGGTAGTCCTTGTGGTCGCCGGCCGGGTCCACGTTCAGGACCAGGTCGATGCCGTCGACGTGGATGCCGCGGGCGGCGACGTCGGTGGCGACGAGCGCGTTGACGTAGCCGTCCTTGAAGTCGGCGAGGACGCGGGTACGGGCGCCCTGCGTCATGCCGCCGTGCAGCGCGTCGGCCTTCACGCCGGCCTCGACGAGCTGCTCGGCGATGCGGTCGGCGCCCAGCTGGGTGCGGACGAAGATGATGGTGCGGCCCTTGCGGGCGGCGATGGCGGCCGTGACCGGCGCCTTGTCCTTCGGCTTCACGACGAGGACGTGGTGCGTCATGGTCGTGACGTTGCCCTGCGCGCTGTCGACCTCGTGCGTGACGGGGTTGGACAGGTAGCGCTTGACCAGGGTGCCGATCTCGTTCTCCATGGTGGCGGAGAAGAGCATGCGCTGGCCGCCGCCGGGGATCTGGTCGAGCAGCTCGGTGACCTCGGGAAGGAAGCCCAGGTCGGCCATCTGGTCGGCCTCGTCGAGGACGGCCACCTCGACGTTCTCCAGGGAGCAGGCGCCGCGGTTGATGATGTCGCGCAGACGGCCCGGGGTGGCGACGAGGACGTCGACACCGCGCTCCAGGGCGTAGATCTGGTTGCCCATGGAGGTACCGCCGCAGACGACCTTCATCTTCAGGCCGAGCACGTCGCCGTAGGGCTGGAGGGCGTCCGCGACCTGCATCGCGAGCTCACGGGTCGGCGTGAGGATGATCGCGCGGGGCTTCTTCTTCTCGGTGTGGCCACCGGCCAGGCGGGCCAGGGTGGGCAGACCGAAGGAGAGGGTCTTGCCGGAGCCGGTGCGGCCGCGGCCGAGGATGTCCTTGCCGGCCAGGGCGTCCGGGATGGTCGCGGCCTGGATCGGGAAGGGGGAGGTGACGCCGTTCTGCGCGAGCTTGCGCACGACGCCCTCGGGCAGACCGAGGTCGCCGAAGGTGACGGTGGGCTCGGCGTCGGCGTCGGTGGACTGGTCGTTCGTCACGTCGGCTTCGAGAGCCTCGATGATCTCGTCCGCCTCAGCGGCCTCGATCGCCTCGGTGACCACAAGGGCCTCGACGGCGTCGACGATCTCGTTCGAGTCGTTCTCGGGCATGACGGCACGGTCAGAACTGGAAATGGACATGCGAAATGCGAAACCTTCCGGAGTCTCGGCACGCGCCCAAACTCCGTGAATCGCAAATCGACCGCCTCAATGCGGTCAGCCACGGCTAGGGAGAGTACGCGCCACACGGCGCTCTTCGGATTCGGCGCCGGGCAATGGGATCAAACGATCTATAACCATACGCACCCTCCCGGGGGTCTGGCAAGTCGTTCCGGCCCGATCCGTCCTGACCTGCGACGATCCCCCCGATCCCGGGGCACCGGAGCCGGCCCCGGGAGCCCCGGGAGGCCGCCCGGGGCCGCTAGCTGGACGACGGGCTGGGCTCCGGAGCCGGGGGCGTCGGGTCCGCGGAAGTGGGCGAAGTCACGGGCGGCTGCGGGCTCGGCGGCGTGACGGGCGGAGGTGTGACCTGCGCCCCACCGGAACCACTGTTTCCGTATCCGCCCGAGGTGGGCTGCTGCGGCCCCTGGCCGCCGGCCCCGCCGCCCGGACCGGCCGACGGCGAGGGCGCCCCGGGCCGCCCGGCGGGCGCACCCGGGCTGGGGGAGGCCCCGACGGCCCCGGACGCCTTGCCGTCCTCGGCCTGCCTGCCCTCCTCACCCGCCGCGCCGGGCTTCGAACCGTGGCCGCCGCGGGTGCCCGCACCCCTGCCGGATACGGAACCTCCCGCCTCGGCCGCCGCCTTGCGGTCCGCGGAGGAGGACGGCCCGGGCTTCGCGGCGCCCTCGCCGACGCTCATGCAGCCCGCGGTGGCCGCGACCGCGAGCGCGGAGACGGCCAGCCGGAGAGAGGCGGACAACTGGCGCACGGGGCACCTCCTGGGGGGCTCCCCGGCAGCAGCCGGGGGAGGGCGGTCAGGGTCCGCATGAGCGGGTCAATGTGCCCAACTCCCTTTGCCCCGCAAGAGACACGCCCTCGGGGACACCGCCCGTCCGCGATCCGCCGCCGCCGCGCCCGGCGGCACACCGGCACGCACCGCCGCGGGCGGCACCGGCTCAGGCGAACAGCTGCCGCCCCACCTGCACCCCGAGGGTCACCGCGCCCAGCCCCGCCAGCACCGAGGCCGCCACGTTCGCCGCCGCCAGGAACCGCCAGCCGCGCTCGTACAGCCGCAGCGTCTCGTACGAGAACGTCGAGTACGTGCTCAGCGCCCCGCACAGCCCGGGCCCCACCAGCAGGTTCAGCCACTCGGGTGCCGCACCGGCCAGCACCGCACCCGTCAGCAGCCCGAGCACCAGGCAGGCGGCCGCGTTCACCACGAGCGTCCCCCACGGGAACACCGAATCGTGCCGCGCCTGCACCGCACGGTCCGTCAGATAGCGCAGCGGTGCCCCCACCACCGCACCCAGCAGCACCGGAAGCCAGTTCACGCGGACCTCCCCGGTCCGCCGCGCACCGCGAGGCCCGTCGCGAGGCGGGTCAGCAAGGCCCCCGCCCACACCGCTCCCAGCGCCCCGACCACCGTGAGCCCGGCGTACGCCAGCGCGGTCCCCGCCTCCCCCGCGTCCAGCAGCCGCGAGAAGTCCACGGCGTACGTCGAGAAGGTGGTGAACCCGCCGAGCACCCCGACCCCGCAGAACGGCCGGACCAGCGGGTGCGGCGCCGTCCGGCCGCCCTCGCTGATCAGCACCATGAGCACCCCGATCAGCGCACAGCCGATCACGTTGGTCCAGAACGTCGTCCACGGGAAGGCCGCCGCGCCGGCCGGCCACAGCAGCGCCGCCCCGTACCGCGCCGAGGCCCCGAGGGCGCCGCCGGCGGCGATCGCGGCCAGCACCGGCCCGGGCCGCTCGGTGCGCTGCCCGGGTACGTGGAGGTCGACGTCCGGGTCGATCGCCTCGGCGGCGGCGTCCGCGCCCGGGCTCCCGCCGGGCTGCGGGCCGGTCACCCGTAGCCCAGGGCGTGGAGCCGGTCGTCGTCGATGCCGAAGTGGTGGGCGATCTCGTGCACCACCGTGACCTCCGTCTCGGCGATCACGCTCTCGCGGTCCTCGCACATCCGCAGCGTGGGGTTGCGGAAGATGGTGATCCGGTCCGGCAGCACGCCGGCGTACCACTCGCCGCGGTCCGTCAGCGGAGTCCCCTCGTACAGCCCGAGCAGGTCGGGATCGTCGGCCGGCGGTTCGTCCTCGACGAACACCGCCACGTTGTCCATCAGCCGCGTCAGCTCCGGCGGGATGCGGTCCAGGGCCTCTGCGACGAGCTCCTCGAACTCCTCGCGCGTCATCTCCAGCACCGGGCCATTGTCCCTCCGGCGGGGGCACGTCCCGCATGCGGGAGAAACCGTTTTGGCGATACCTCCCCGGATCCCATATGCTTCTCACGTCCCCGACGCGCTGAAGAAGTGCCCGGCGGGCCTTTAGCCCTCATCGTCTAGTGGCCCAGGACGCCGCCCTTTCAAGGCGGTAGCACGGGTTCGAATCCCGTTGGGGGTACGCATTACCGTGTGCAAGACTTGTCTCGCACACTGCAAGGTCCTGTGGAGCAGTTGGTTAGCTCGCCACCCTGTCAAGGTGGAGGTCGCGGGTTCAAGTCCCGTCAGGATCGCTGAGGCCGGAAACGG
>NZ_JBHYVA010000677.1:0-4563 GCF_042750055.1 Streptomyces sp. NPDC059456 | reverse complement strand
GGCCGGGGGGGTGGCCCGGGGGCGGTCCCCCCGGCCCCCGGCCGGGCCCGGGCCCCCACCGGGGCGCGGGGGGCGCCGGAGCGCGCCGCCCGCCTGCCATGGAGTGTCGGGCAGACGGCAAGGCGGGCGGCGCGGTGCGGGTCGTCGCACTGTACGAGGGGGAGCCGACGACCCGGGCTGCCTCTTTGGCGAGGCTCTTAAGTGAAGCGCTCCCGGGGCGCGTTGCGGCAGGGTGCGTATCGCATTTATGCGCGTACTCGGTTCACACCCCGTGTGAACCGCGCACCCACTAGCCTGGGAATCGAAGAGCCCTTGGAGGGGCCCATGCAGCCCAACGCCCTGCTCGACGCCCTCCTCGCCGAGGCGGGCATGTCCCACGCCGGACTGGCGGCGCACGTCAACCAGGCGGGCCGGTCCCGCGGACTGGCACTGCGCTACGAACACACCGCCGTCACCCGGTGGTTGAAGGGCCAGCGGCCGCGCGGCCAGGTCCCCGACCTGATCTGCGAGGTGCTCGGCGGCCGCCTGCGCCGCCCGGTGTCGCTGGACGACGTCGGGCTCGGCATGCCGGGCCAGCCCGTGTCCCCGCACGGCTCCCCGCTCAGCGGCTTCGTCGACCGGGCCGCCGCCCTGTGGCGTTCCGACGAGCAGGGCCGCTACCAGCTGCTCGCCGCCGAGGCCGTCACCGGAACGCCCGCGGTGATCCCGGTCTGGGAGTGGGAGAACCCGCCCGAGGACGCGGACGTCTCCCGCGACGGGCCGAACCGGATCGGCCCCGAGCACATCGAGATCCTCCGGGCCGCCCGGGCGCACTACGAGCTGATGTACCGCCGGGCCGGCGGGGTGGCCACCCGGGCCCGGATCGTCCGCTTCCTCGGCAGCGAGACCGCGCCCATGCTGCGCGGGAGCTACCCGGACGGCCTCGGCCGCCAGCTGCACCGGGCCACCGGGTCCCTGGTGGCGGTGGCGGGGATCTGCGCGTACGACTCGGACGCCCACGGGCTCGCCCAGCGGTACTTCCACCAGGCGCTGCGGCTCGCGAAGGCGAGCGGGGACCGGGGCCTGGGCGCCTACGTGATCGCGCTGATCGTCAACCAGTCCCTGCACCTGCGGGAGTACCGCCAGGCCGTCGCCTTCGCCGAGGCCGCGCTGCGCGCCGCGGGCCGGCACATCACCCCGGCCCTGGCCGCCGACCTGTACGCCATGCAGGCCAAGGCGTACGCCCAGCTCGGGGACACCGCCGCCGCCCTGGGCTGCATCCGGCACGCCGAGGCGGCCGCCGCGCGGATCCGGCCCGGTACGGAGCCGGACGAGACGGGGTACGTACAGCCCGGGCTGGTCAACGTACAGGTGGCCGAGGCGCTGCTCAGCCTGGGCGATCTTGAGGCGGCCCACGAGCAGGCGACCGCGGCAGTGGGGACCCCTGCGCACGACCGGGGGCGGGTCCACCGGCTGGCGATGATGTGCGAGATCCAGCTGCGCCAGGGCGAGGCGGACCGGGCGGTGGCGGCTGCCGCCGAGATGGCCGAGCGGGCCAAGGGGATGGAGTCGCTGCGGCTGCGGGACCGGCTGCGGGCGGTCCGCGAACAGCTGCTGACCAGCGGGTGTTCCGGGGCGGAGGAGACCGCGCAGCTCATCGACGGGGCGCTGCGCGTTCCCCTGTGAGGTCGTGAACTGCTGCCATGTTGCCACCTACTCGAACGGAAGGTGGCACGACCGTGCAGTGGACGAACCTGAGTGAGCAGACCGTGTACAAGAACCGCTGGTTCGACGTGAACCTCGCCGATGTGGAACTTCCCGACGGGCGGCACCTGGACCACTTCGTGATCCGGCTGCGGCCCGTCGCCGTCGCCACGGCCGTCAACGAGGCCAACGAGGTGCTGCTGCTGTGGCGGCACCGGTTCATCACCGACAGCTGGGGCTGGGAACTGCCCGCGGGCGTGGTCGAGGACGGCGAGGACGTCGCGGCGGCCGCGGCCCGGGAGATGGAGGAGGAGTCGGGCTGGCGGCCCGGGCCCCTCCACCACCTGATGACCGTCGAGCCGGCCAACGGGCTGACCGACGCCCGCCACCACCTCTACTGGGCGGACGGGGCGACGTACATCGGACATCCCGAGGACGACTTCGAGTCCTCGCGCCGCGAGTGGGTGCCGCTCAAACTGGTGCCGGACATGATCGCGCGCGGCGAGGTCCCGGCCGCCAACATGGCGGCCGGGCTGCTGCTCCTGCACCATCTGCGGCTCGGCTGACCGCGGCGCCGGGAGCCGGGTGCGGGTCAGCCGTACGGGTAGAAGCCCGAGCCGGTCTTGCGGCCGAGGCGGCCCGCGTCGACCATCCGCTGGAGCAGCGGCGGAGCGGCGTACAGGGGCTCCTTGTACTCCGCGTACATCGAATCGGCGATCGAGGCGATGGTGTCGAGGCCGATCAGGTCGGACAGCTTGAGCGGTCCCATCGGGTGGGCGCAGCCCAGCTCCATGCCGTTGTCGATGTCCTCGCGGCTGGCGATGCCCGACTCGAACATCCGGATCGCGGACAGCAGGTACGGGACGAGGAGCGCGTTCACCACGAAGCCGGACCGGTCCTGGGCGCGGATCGCGTGCTTGCCCAGGACCTTGCCCACGAGGGCCTCGGCCCGCTTGACGGTCTCGTCACTGGTGGTCAGCGCGGGGATCAGCTCGACGAGCTGCTGCACCGGGGCCGGGTTGAAGAAGTGGATGCCGATGACCTGGTCGGGCCGCGAGGTCGTGACGGCCAGCTTGACCAGCGGGATCGAGGAGGTGTTGGAGGCGAGGATCGCGTCCGGGCGGGTGATCACCTGGTCCAGGACCTGGAAGATCTCCGTCTTGACCTGCTCGTTCTCGACGACGGCCTCGATGACGAGGTCGCGGTCGGCGAACTCGCCGAGGTCGGTGGTGAAAGTGAGGCGGGCCAGGGTGGCGTCCCGCTCCTCCTCGCTGATCTTGCCGCGTTCGGCGGCCTTCGTCAGGGAGTTGTGCAGCCGGGTGCGCCCGATCTCCAGGGCCTCGCCGGTGGTCTCGGCGACCTTCACCTCGAGGCCGCTGCGCGCGCACACCTCGGCGATGCCCGCACCCATCTGGCCACAGCCCACTACGCCGACCCGTGTGATGTCGGAAGGGAGGTCAGTCACTTCGTGCCTTTCGCTGCTCATCCGTCGGCGGGTCCCCCGTGTTCCGCAGTGGTCACTGCATTCCGGCGCCCGCCACGCCCCACGACGTTACCCCCGACCTTGACCGTGGCGGGGGGCCGGGGCGGGCATGCTGTCACACGCAGGGGAATGTCACGCAACGGAACGGAGTCGTCACATGGCGTACATCGGACGGCGGGGGCTGCTGGCGGGAGCCGCCGGGCTGCTGACCGCGGCGGGCGCCGCGGGCCCGGCCCGGGCGGCGCGGGCCGCACGGGGGAGCGGGGCGCGGCGGGAGGCGGCGGCCGAGTTCCGCGCGATGTGGATCGCGTCTGTGGAGAACGTGGACTGGCCCTCCGAGAGCGGCCTGGACGCCGAGGCCCAGCGGGACGAGCTGACGACTCTCCTCGACACCGCGGTCGCCCGCCGGCTGAACGCGGTGATCCTCCAGGTCCGGCCGGCCGCCGACTCGATGTGGCCCGGTGCCCGCGAGCCCTGGTCGCAGTGGCTGACCGGGGAGCAGGGGGAGGACCCCGGCTGGGACCCGCTCGCCGCCGCGGTCGCCGAGGCCCACGCCCGGGGACTGGAGCTGCACGCCTGGTTCAACCCCTACCGGGTGGCCAACCACACCGACCCCGACCGCCTGGCCGAGGGCCATCCGGCGCGCCGCAACCCCGACTGGACGGTCCCGTACAACGGCAAGCTCTACTACAACCCGGGCCTGCCGGAGGTGCGCGCCTTCGTGCAGGAGGCGATGCTCGACGCCGTCTCGCGCTACGAGGTGGACGGGGTGCACTGGGACGACTACTTCTACCCGTACCCCGCCGCGGGGAAGTACTTCGACGACGACGACGCGTACGCGCGCCACGGCGGCGGCTTCGCCTCCCGCGCGGACTGGCGCCGCGCCAACACCGACACGCTCGTCCGCGAGATGTCCGAGCGGATCCGGTCGGTGCGCCCGGCGGCCCGCTTCGGCATCAGTCCCTTCGCGGTGTGGCGCAACAGCGACCGGGACCCCTTGGGTTCACCGACGCAGGCGGGCGTCGAAACGTACGACGACCTGTACGCGGACACCCGCAAGTGGGTCCGGGAGGGCTGGATCGACTACATCGTGCCGCAGGTGTACTGGCAGATCGGGCACCCGACCGCCGACTACGCGAAGATCGTCCCCTGGTGGGCGCAGACCGTCGCCGGGACCCGGGTGGACCTCTACGTGGGCGAGGCGCTCTACCGCTGCGACGCGGACAGCTCCACCGCCGCGTGGCGCGATCCGGCGGAGCTGTCGAGGCACCTCGCGTTCACCCGTCAACAGCCCGAGGTGGGGGGGGGGGGGGGGGGTGTTAGTGCGTTAAGAGCGTGGGCGGGGCGGACACCCAATGAGTCTGGTGGATGGGCGGTCTCGCCAGCTCGCGCACCCG
>NZ_JBHYVA010000676.1:0-4563 GCF_042750055.1 Streptomyces sp. NPDC059456 | reverse complement strand
GACAGCGACACTCTCCCACCACGCCCCGCGCCCCGCCGGCGCCCGCGCCCCCCCGCGGGCCGGGGGCCGCCCGCCCGCCCCGCCCCGCCCCCCCCCGGTGCGTTGCGGACGGCTCTGCACCCCTCGCGGGGATATCGTCTGGAGGTGGACCAGCCGAATCCCCACCCCGCCCCGTCGGGACCCGAGGCCCAGCCCGTCGTCTGCGCGCGCTGCGGCACGAAGGCCCCAGACGGCGCCCCGCCCACCTGGACCTGCTCGGTGGAGAACGGGACCAGACAGTACTTCTGCGTCGACTGCGCGCGCGCCAACCTCCGCGCGATCGAGGGCCGCCTCGACTCGTCCTGGTGGTGACCGGGGAGCCGCAGGCCGCCCCCGGGCTCAGTCCTCGGGCAGGAACCCCGGGAGCCAGGACTCCAGTTCGCTCCGCAGCCGTACCGTCGCACCCAGCTGGCACAGCACCCCGATGGTGCTCAGCGTCACCCGGTGGATCAGCAGGTACGAGGGCGGCAGATTGATCTGCCGGCCCAACTGGTGTGCGGGGGAGCGGGGATCGGCGATCCGGGCCGCCTGGCCGCGCAGCCACGGCCGCGTGAAGGTGAACTCGTCCGCCCGGGCCGGCTCGATGATGGGCAGCAGGTAGTCCAGCACCGCCTCCGGGTCCAGTTCGATGGACTCCTTCACGAACCCCTCGGCGCACAGGTGCCCGTAGGTCCCCTCGGCGTCGCCCTCCAGCGTCATCCGCAGCGACGTGCCGATGGGCTTGGGCCAGCCGCCGGGCAGCCGGTCGACGGTGCCGAAGTCCAGTACGCCCAGCCGTACGCGGCCGTCCGCCCCGGATATCAGGCGGAAGTTGCCCGGGTGCGGATCGGCGTGCAGCAGGCCGGTGCGCGCGGGCCCCGAGAAGAGGAAACGGGCCAGCAGCTGACCGGCGCGGTCGCGTTCCTCCGGGGTGCCGTCCGCTATCACCTCCGACAGCGGGGTCCCCTCCATCCACTCGGTCACCAGGACCTGGTCGCCCTGGTGGACGACGTCCGGCACGACCACGTCCTCGTCGCCCTCGAACGCGTCCGCGTGGATCCGCTGGGCCTCGGCCTCCAGCTCGTAGTCCAGCTCCTCCGCGACCCGGTCGCGCAGTTCCTCGATCAGCGGTTTGACGTCCATGCCCGGAATCAGCGGCCCCAGCAGCCCGGCGAACCGGCCCAGTTGCCTCAGGTCCGACAGCAGTGCCTCGCCGGCCCCCGGGTACTGGACCTTCACCGCGACCTGCCGGCCGTCGTGCCACACCGCCCGGTGCACCTGCCCGATCGAGGCGGCCGCGGCCGGCTTGTCCTCGAACTCCTCGAACAGGTCCCGCCAGTCGGCCCCGAGCCGGTCCGCCAGTACCTGGTGCACCGTCTCGGCGGGCAGCGGGGGAGCGGCTTCCTGAAGCTTGGTCAGCGCCGCCCGGTACGGTCCGGCGACCTCCTCGGGCAGGGCAGACTCGAAGACCGAGAGCGCCTGCCCGAACTTCATGGCACCGCCCTTCAGCTCCCCGAGCGTACGGAACAGCTGCTCGGCGGTGCGCTGCTGGAGCTCGCGCGCCACGATCTCCGCCGACTTGCCCCCGATCCGCTTCCCCAGCCCCCAGGTGACCCGGCCCGCGAAGCCGAGCGGCAGCGCGGCCAGCTTGACGGTACGGGTGACCGCCTTCCGGGGAAGATCAGACATGAGCCCCTCCAATTCCCAGACAGCTGTGCCGCAAGCGGCGGTTCGGGATGACCCCTCGGACAACCGCATCCTGTCATGGTGTCCCGGCCCCACCCCGTCCGAGGCACCGGCCCCGGACGCGACGGGATTCCCCGCCCCGGGACAGCATCCGCCCTCCCGGGCGGGCACGGCCCTACACCGGATCGAGCCTTCGTCACCTCGCCCCCTGTTCCGCCGGGACCCTGGCCGCGGCGCACGGGCAGTCCGGATGCGGGCGCACGGCCGTCTGCTCCCAGTGCAGGGAGGGCAGGGCCGCTTCCCAGCGCGAGGCCGTCGAAGCGGGCAGTTCGCCGTCGAGGAAGGACAGGGCGTGGGCCGCGGCCAGCCCGGCCACCGCCGTGGCCAGGCCCAGGTCACAGGCAGCGGTGGCCCGGCGGCGGTGCGCCGAGCGCCACTGGACCAGCATCCGCGGCCAGGCCGGATCCGCCTCGACCCGGTCGCGCTCCATGCAGCCCGCGCACGCCGTGGCCCCCGGCAGCACCAGCGGCCCGACCAGCCCGGTGCCCTCCAGCACCCCGGCGTACAGGTGCGGGATGCCGGTGGCGATCCAGTCGGCCGCGGTGCCCGGATCCGGGGCCCAGACCTGCAAGCCGTCCCGGGGCGCGACCACCACCAGCGACACTCCCGGCCCCGGCCCCTCGTGCTCCGTGGCCCGCGGCGGGCGCGCCGGGGCCGATTCGCGGACCAGCCCGGCCGCCGCCTCGGCCCGCAGCCGGCCCACGCTGCCGGGCCCCAGCCCGCCCGGCGCGACGTCCGCCGGCTCCACCCGGCCGCCGTCGAGGACCTCGACGCGGCCCACGCCGGCTCCCGCCAGGACCCCGGCGATCATCCCGCCCACCCGGCCGCTGCCGCGCACCTGGACCCGTATGGCCCGGCGCGCCGCGACGCCCCGCAAGTCACCTCCCGGCTCCCGGTGCACCAGCGACAGCGAGCCCAGGTCGGGCCCGAGCCGCTCCAGTGCCTCCGGCCGCTTGCGCAGGGCCTGCGCCCGCGGGCCGCCCGCCGTCGCGTCGTCGAGCAGCCCGGCCGCCGCGAGCCGCCGGACCAGCGTGTCCACCTGACCCTCCGGCAGCCCCACGGCCGCCGCCTCCGCGCGCAGCAGCTCCATGCCCCGCGTCCCGTCGATCCGGTCGATCAGGGATCCCGTCGCCGTGTCCAGGGGGCCGAGCACCACCGCATGCGCGGGCGTCACCCCGAACTGCACCGTCTGCAGATCCCGCCACGCCCTCGCCAGCGCCGGCTTCACCTTCGGATACATGGCCTTCCCCCTCCGTACGCACCACGTCTCGTTCCCGTCCCCCGCAGAGTGCCCGCCCGCCGCACTCCCCGCGCGCATTTGTCCACAGGCAAGAGGTATTAGGCATATGAGATGGAGAAAAGGGGCGCTTCCTGTGCCACCTTCGAATCGATCATGTTCGAACGGTGGAGCGGCAGGACTTCGGCCACGGCGAGCGGGTACGGTCTTGGGCGTGTCCGCCGACCCACAGCAGCGCGCCGTCGAAGTACGCCGGAGCGCGCGCCGCCGCAGGACCGTCTCCGCCTACCGCGAGGGTGACCGGACGGTCGTCCTCATCCCTGCCCGGATGTCCGAGGCCGAGGAGCAGCGCTGGGTGGGGGTCATGCTCGACAAGCTGGCCGCGCAGGAGAGCAAGCGCACCCTCGGGGACGCGGAACTCACGGAACGCGCCGAGCGTCTGTCCGAGCAGTACTTCGGCGGCCGTGCCCGGCCCCGTTCGGTGCGCTGGGTCACCAACCAGAACACCCGCTGGGGCTCCTGCACCCCGGCCGAAGGCAGCATCCGGCTCTCGCACCGCCTCCAGGGGATGCCGGAGTACGTCGTCGACTACGTGCTGCTGCACGAGCTGGCGCACCTCCTCGTGCCCGGCCACGGCCCCCGCTTCTGGGAACTGCTCGACGCCTACCCGCGCACCGAGCGGGCCCGCGGCTACCTGGAGGGAGTGGTCGCCGCCGAGCGCCTGCCCAAGGTCCCCGCGGCCCGCGAGGAATGACCGGCCCGCCCGTCCCGGGCGCGGACGTATCGATATGTACCGGGTCGGTACCGGCTTGGCCGGATGTCGGCAGATGCGGCTAGCCTGAGCGGCACGCATTTCACAGTCGGGATGGGGGACGGTCGTTACGTATGGCCAGGGAATTCCAACGCGGTCACAAGGCCAAGATCAGCGATCTGACGGCCGGCACCGATCTGTACGTGGGCGTCCAGATCGCCGGTCCCGGACTCGCCTTCGACATCAGCTGCTTCGGCCTTGACGCCAACGAGCAGCTGTCGGACGACCGGTACTTCGTCTTCTACAACCAGCCGAAGTCGCCGGAGGAGTCCATCCAGCAGCTCGGCCCGCAGGCCGGCGACACCGAGTCCTTCCGCGTGACGCTGGACCGCGTCCCGGCGAGCATCCACAAGCTGTCCTTCACCGCCACGGTCGACGGCGACGGACAGATGTCGCAGATCGGACCCGGCTACATCCGGATCGTGGCCGGCGGCGAAGAGGTCGTCCGCTACTCCTTCACCGGCGCGGAGTTCAGCACCGAGCGCGCCGTGATGCTCGGCGACTTCTACCTCAAGGACGTGTGGCGCTTCGCCGCCGTCGGCCAGGGCTTCGACGGCGGACTCGCCGCGCTGCTGAAGAACTTCGGCGGCGAGGTCGCCGAGGAGGACGAGCAGCAGGCCCCGCAGCAGCCGCAGGCCCCCGCCCCGTCCGGCGCCGCGCCGGCGCAGGCAGGCCGTCGAGACTCGTTCCGATGTGGTCCTTCTTCTCGCAGTACGCGGCGAACTCCTCGTCCGTCTTGCGGCCGAAGTAC
>NZ_JBHYVA010000675.1:0-4595 GCF_042750055.1 Streptomyces sp. NPDC059456 | reverse complement strand
GCCCTGACCCGGCGCGCCCTCGCGCGGGCCCTGGCCCCGCTGGGCCCGCGGGCCGCCCCGGTGGCGGACCCCGGCGCGGGAGAACCCGTACCGGCCCTCGATCCCGCTTCCACCGCACCTCCAGTGCTCCGCGACACGGTCGAACTCCCACCACGGGTTCTGGAGGCTCAACGATGACCACGACGTCCACGACGGACACGACGACAGCGCAGCGGCCGGCGCCGTCCACGGCACCGGACCGGCCGGTCGCCCTCGTCACCGGCGGCACGAGCGGGATCGGCCTGGCGGTCGTACGGGACCTGGCCCGCCGCGGACACCGGGTGTTCCTGTGCGCGCGGACCCCCGAGAACGTCAAGCGGACCGTCGAGGAGCTGCGCGCCGAAGGCATGGACGTCGCGGGCACCGCCGCCGACGTCCGCTCCCGCGAAGCGGTCGGCGAGCTGGTGGCCGCCGCCGTCGCGGAGTGGGACGCCCCGGTCTCCGTCCTCGTCAACAACGCCGGGCGCAGCGGCGGCGGTCCCACCGCCGGCATCACCGACGAGCTCTGGTACGACGTCATCGACACCAACCTGAACAGCGTCTTCCTGCTGACCCGGGAGGTGCTCAAGCACGGCGGCCTCGACGGCGCCCCCTGGGGCCGGATCATCAACATCGCCTCCACGGCCGGCAAGCAGGGCGTCCTGCTGGGCGCGCCCTACTCGGCGTCCAAGCACGCCGTCGTCGGCTTCACCAAGGCCCTCGGCAAGGAGCTGGCCCCGGCCGGGATCACCGTCAACGCCGTGTGCCCCGGCTACGTCGAGACGCCGATGGCGCAGCGCGTACGGGCCGGCTACGCGGCCGCCTGGGACACCACGACCGAGGACGTGCAGGAGCAGTTCGAGGCGAAGATCCCGCTGGGCCGCTACGCGACCCCGGAGGAGGTGGCGGCCATGGTCGGCTACCTGACCACGGACCTCGCCGCGTCCGTCACCGCGCAGGCGCTGAACGTCTGCGGCGGGCTGGGGAACTTCTGATGGCGGCCGAGCGGATGCACCGCACCGTGCACGAGACCGAGGTGGCCGCCCCCGCGGGCGTGGTCTACGGACTGATCGCGGACCCCGTGCAGTGGCCGCTGTACTTCCCGCCCAACGTGTACGTGGAGCGCCTGGAGTTCGACGGCGTCCACGAGCGGCTGCGGATGTGGGCGACGGCGAACGGCCGGGTCAAGTCCTGGACCTCGCGCCGCGTCCTCGACGCCGCCGCCCGGCGCATCGAGTTCCGGCAGGAGGTCCCGGCGGCCCCGCTGTCGGCGATGACCGGCACCTGGATCGTCGAGCCGCTGGGCGCCGAACGCTCCCGGCTGGTCCTGCTGCACGACTTCTCCGTCGGCGGCGACCGGGCCGAGGACGTCGAGTGGGTCGAGCGCGCCACCGACACCAACAGCCGTGCGGAGCTGGGGAACCTGACCGCGCTCGGCGAGCGCTGGAGCAGCCTCGACGACCTCGTGATGTCCTTCGAGGACACCGTCCGCGTCGACGCCCCGCCGGAGCTGGTCTACGCCTTCCTGGAACGGGCCGAGCAGTGGCCGCAGCTGCTGCCGCACGTGTCGCGGCTGGAGCTCACCGAGCCCGACGAGCTGCCCGGCGTCCAGGTCATGGCCATGGACACGCTCACCGCCGACGGGTCCGCGCACACCACCGAATCGGTGCGGGTGTGCTTCCCGGCGGCCGGCCGCATCGTCTACAAGCAGACCCGCACGCCCGCCCTGATGTCCGCCCACACCGGGGTGTGGACCGTCACCGGGGGCGCGTACGGCTCGACCGTCACCTCGCGGCACGGCGTCGTGCTCCGCGAGGAGGCGGTGCGGCAGGTGCTGGGGCCGACGGCCGACCTGGCGGCGGCCCGCCGGTACGTACGGGAGGCGCTCGGCCGCAACAGCACGGCGACGATGACGTACGCGAAGCAGTACGCGGAATCGGCGCTCGCGCGCTGAGGCCCGGGCGACGGGCCCGGAGCCGCTGAGGCCCGGACTCCAGGGCGTTTCGAGCGGAGTTCAGGCCGGTACGGACAGACTCTTGATCACTTGTGAGGGAAGGGTGTGGCGATGTCGGTCCAGCAGGTGCACCGCACGTCCTATTCCGTGGACGTGAACGCGCCCTCGGGCGTGGTCTACGGGCTGCTCGCGGACACGACCCAGTGGCCGCTGTTCTTCCCGTCGAGCATCCACGTGGAACGGCTCGACTTCGACGGCTCCCAGGACCGGTTCCACATCTGGGTCACCGCGAACGGCACCGTCAAGTCCTGGCTCTCGCGCCGGAGCCTGGACGCGCCCCGGCTGCGGATCGACTTCCGCCAGGAGGTCCCCGCCGCCCCCGTCGTCTCGATGGGCGGCAGCTGGATCGTGGAGCCGCGCGGCACCGACCGCTCCCGGCTGGTCCTGCTGCACGACTTCGCCGTCGCCGGCGACCGGCCCGCCGACGTCGACTGGACCAAGGAGGCCACCGACACCAACAGCCGCGCCCAGCTGGCCACGCTGAAGGAGGCCGCGGAGCGCTGGACCCGGCTCGACGGCCTGCTGCTGTCCTTCGAGGACTCCGTACGCGTCAACGGTCCCGCCGAACTCGTCTACCAGTTCCTCTACGGGGCCGCCGACTGGCCGGAGCGCGTCCCGCACGTCGCGCGCGCCACCGTCACCGAGGACGAGCCGGGCGTCCAGCTGCTGAGCATGGACACGGTGACCGCCGACGGCTCCGCGCACACCACCGAGTCGGTGCGGGTGTGCTTCCCGCACGCCGGCCGCATCGTCTACAAGCAGACGGCGACCCCGGCCCTGATGGCCGCGCACACCGGCGAGTGGTCGCTGATCCCCGACGAGCGCAGCGTCACCGCCGTCTCCCAGCACAGCGTGCTGCTGCGGGAGGAGGCGGTCGAGCAGGTCCTCGGCCCCGGCGCGGACCTGGCGGCGGCCCGCCGGTACGTACGGGAGGCGCTCGGCCGCAACAGCGCCGCCACCCTGGGCCTGGCCAAACAGCACGCTGAGACGGCCGTCCGCACCCTCTGACACCGGGGCGCGGCGCGTACGGCCCGGCTCCGCCGGAACTCCGGCGGGGTGTCAGGCGCGCGTCAGCGAAACGTGGGAACCCCGCGCATACTCGACCCCTTTGAAGTGCGAGGCCGAGACGAGGGGGAGAGGATGAGCGTCGGCTCCGAGCGGACCGGCCCGCCCGCACACCCCGGGCCCGGACGCCCGGACCCCGTGCACCCGGGGCCCGGACTGCCCGCCGGGGCGCGGCAGCGCGAGGTGCTGCTCGACGCCATGGCCGCCCGGCCCGGCTCCGGACTGCACGTCGGACAGCTGCACTGGCGCTGGTACGGGCCCCTGGACACCCGGCGGTTCCAGGCCGCGTGGCAGACCGTGCACGACCGCGAGGCGGTGCTGCGGGCGGCGTTCGCCCCGTACGGGACCCGCGGCGGACCGCGCGTCGTCGTGCACCCGCGCGTCGTCGCGCAGCCGGTGCGCCACCCGCAGGGCTCCGCCGACTGGCAGGCCCTGCTGCTGAGCGAGCGGCAGCGCGACTTCGACCTGACCCGGCCCGGGCCGCTGCGCATCGCACTGCTCGACGAACACGGTGGTGCCGCTGGTTCCGGTGGTGCCGGTGGTGCCGGTGGTGTGGGCGGTGCCGGTGGTGTGACCCGGGTCATCCTGACGTACCACCAGGCCCTGCTCGACGGCCGCAGCGTACGTCTGCTGCTGCGCGCCTTCGCCCGGGCCTACCTCGCCGAAGGGGCCGCCACCGGCGGCGAGCGCCGCCCCGACCTGCGGGACCACCTGCGCTGGCTGGCCGGCCAGGACCGCGGCCCGGCCCGTGCGTTCTGGTCCGCGGCCGCGCCGCCCGCCGGATCGGCCACCCTGCCGCCGGCCGGGAACCCCGGACGGTCCCGGTCCCGGGGCCGGACCGGGTTCGTGCGCACCACCGCCCGGCTGGACCCGTACGAGGCCGCCCGGCTGCGGGACTGGGCCGCCGGGCGGGGCGTCACCGAGAGCACCGCCCTCCAGGCGGCCTGGGCCCTCCAGCTGCGCCGGGCCGTCCCCGGCCCGGGACCGGTCCCGGTGGCGTTCGCGATGGCCGTGTCCGGCCGCGGCATTCCGCTGGACGGGGCCTCCCGGCTGCCCGGCCCGCTGCGCAACCCGCTGCCGATGTCCGTGGACGTCGACCCCGGTGAGCCGTTCGCCCGGCTGCTCGCCGACCTCGGCGACCGGGCGTTCGACCTCGCCGCGTACGAGTGGGTCTCCATGGGGCAGGTGCACGCGTGGAGCGGCCGGGAGCCGGACGCACCGCTCACCGAGACGCTGCTGGCCTTCGACCCGCCGGCGGCGACCGGCCCGGATCCGCTGGACGAGGACTTCGCCGCCCAGGGGATCCGGGTGACCCCGCCGGAGACCGTCGCCGCGCACAGCGGCTCCGCCCTGTCGGTGACCGCCCACCACGACCGCGACGGCGGCCTGGTGCTGACCGGGGTGCACGACCGGGCGCGGATCACCGACGCGGCCGACGCCGCGGACGCCGTGCGCCGGACCGCGCTGCTGCTGCGGGAGTTCCCCTCCCGGATACGGG